>NZ_JAGPXJ010000099.1:0-24953 GCF_018070605.1 Streptomyces sp. B15 | reverse complement strand
CCACCGCCTACCGCCACCACCGGGAGACCGAAGGGCTCGGCGGCTACGACACCGTCGTCGAGGCGGCGGGCGCGCCCGGAGCCGCCCGGCAGGCCGCCGGACTGCTGCGGCGCGGCGGACGGCTGGTACTGACCGGCATTCCGCCGGCCGGAGCCACCGAGCTCGACCCGGCCGCGCTGGTCTTCGGCCAGTTGCGGGTGGACACCGTCTTCGGGGCCCCGCCCGCCGCCTGGGCGCACGCGGTGCGCACCTTCGCCGCCGGACTCCTGGACCCGCAGCCGCTGGTCACCCACCGGCTGCCGCTGGCCGAGTTCGAGAAGGCCCTCGCGCTCGTCGCGGATGGCGATCCCGCCGTCGGCAAGGTCCTGCTGCACCCCTGAACCCCGCCCCCCCCCCGCGTGGCCTCTGTCCCGTACCGAAGGAGCCCTGTGACCACCAGCACCACCCCCCGCCTCCCCGGCGAACCCGCGCTCAGCGCGCTGGAGCTGGCCGTACCCCGGCCCGAGCCCGCCGACGCCTCCCCGCACACCTTCCCCGACGGCGGCCGCTGGCGCACCGAGGTGCCCTCCTGCGAGGGGCCCGAGGCGCTGGCCGTCGTCCTCAAGGAGTCCGCACGGCTCGATGTACCGCTGCACCGCATCAGCCAGGGCAGCGGCATCTGGATGCTCACCGACGCCGAGATCACCGAGATGGTCGAGGCGTGTGCCGAACGGGACATCGAGCTGTGCCTGTTCACCGGCCCGCGCGGCACCTGGGACACCGGCGCCGCCACCCGCACCGACTCCGGCGGCGGCGGGCTGCGGGCGCGCGGCCACAGCGCGCTCGCCGGCTGTGTGGAGGACGCGGTGCGCGCCACCGAACTGGGCGTGCGCTGCCTGCTCGTCGCCGACGAGGGCGTGCTGTGGACGCTGCACCGGGCGCGCGCCACCGGCATCCTGCCCGCCGACACCACGCTCAAGGTGTCCGCGCTGATCGGCCCGGTCAACCCCGCCTCGTACGCCGTCTACGAGCGGCTCGGCGCCGACTCGCTGAATGTGCCCAGCGATCTGACGCTCGACCACCTCACCGAGATCCGACGGGTCAGCGCGGCCCCCATGGACATGTACATCGAGGCGCCCGACGACCTCGGCGGCTATGTGCGGATGTACGAGCTGGCCGAACTGATCCGGCGCGGCGCCCCGCTCTATCTGAAATTCGGGCTGGCCAAGGCACCCGGCCTCTACCCGTCCGGACGGCATATGCGCGACACCGTGCTGGACACGGCACGGGAGCGGGTGCGCCGCGGGCGGCTCGCGCTGGACCTGCTGGCCCGGCACGGCGCCGAGGGCGGGATGTCCCCGCTCGGCTCCCGACTGCCGGGCACGCTGCACCGCTTCGAGCACACCGAGCCTGGAGGGAACTGACATGCGCACCCGCAGATGCCGTATCGCCGCGTCGGCGGTGCTGGCCGCCGCGCTCACCGCCGCACTGACCTCCTGCGGTCAGGAGGCCCGCGGCGGCAGCCGCTACCAGCCCGACAAGGGCAAGGGCGGCACCATCGGCCTGGCCATGCCCACCAAGTCGTCCGAGCGGTGGATAGCCGACGGCAAGAACATGGCCAAGCAGTTCCGCAAGGCCGGGTACAAGACCGACCTGCAGTACGGGGACGACAAGGTCGAGAACCAGGTCGCCCAGATCGAGAACATGATCACCAAGGGACACCGGCTGCTGGTCGTCGCCGCCATCGACGGCTCGGCCCTCACCAACGTCCTCAAGCGGGCCGCCGACGCCAACATCCCGGTCATCTCCTACGACCGGCTCATCCTCGGCACCAAGAACGTCGACTACTACGCGTCCTTCGACAACGAGCGCGTCGGCGAACTGCAGGGCCAGTACATCCTCGACCGGCTCAAGCTGAAGAAGCCGGACAAGAGCGCGGACAAGCACTACAACATCGAGCTGTTCGCGGGCTCGCCCGACGACAACAACACCAAGTACTTCTGGAACGGCGCCATGAAGAAGCTTCGGCCCTTCATGAAGTCCGGCCAGCTCGTCGTGCGCAGCAAGCAGACGAAGATGAACCAGGCCACCACGCTGCGCTGGGACGGCGGCACGGCGCAAAAGCGCATGGACGACCTGATCAGCAAGAACTACGGCAGCACCGACGTGGACGCGGTGCTCTCGCCCTACGACGGCATCTCCATCGGCATCATCTCGGCGCTCAAGAGCGCCGGCTACGGCAGCAAGCGCCACCCGCTGCCCGTCGTCACCGGGCAGGACGCCGAGCTGGCCTCGGTCAAGTCCATCGTCGCCGGACAGCAGACCCAGACCGTCTTCAAGGACACCCGCAAACTCGCCAAACAGGCCGTGCAGATGGGCGACGCCGTACTGACCGGCAAGAAGGTCGAGGTCAACAACACCACCGACTACGACAACGGCAAGAAGGTCGTCCCCGCCTACCTGCTCAAGCCCGTCTCCGTCGACAAGACGAACACCCAGCTCCTCATCGACGAGGGCTACTTCACCAAGGGGCAGCTCAAGTGAGCCCGGCAGTCGACAGCGCGAGCGGCGCCGCCGGATCCGACGGCGCGGAGCAGGAGCGCCCCGTCCTCGAAATGCGGGGCATCACCAAGACCTTCCCCGGTGTCAAGGCGCTCAGCGACGTCAACCTGACCGTGCGCTCCGGTGAGGTCCACGCCATCTGCGGGGAGAACGGCGCCGGGAAGTCGACGCTGATGAAGGTGCTCAGCGGTGTCCACCCGCACGGCAGCTACGAGGGGGAGATCCTCTTCCAGGGCGAGCCGGTGGCCTTCAAGGACATCCGCGCCAGCGAGCAGCGCGGCATCGTCATCATCCACCAGGAGCTGGCACTGGTGCCGTTCCTGTCCATCGCCGAGAACATCTTCCTCGGCAACGAACAGCGCGGCAGCGCGCGCGGCCTGGTGGACTGGAACGCCACCATGCAGCGGGCGGCCCAGCTGCTGCGCCGGGTGGGTCTGCGGGAGAACCCGCAGACCCCGGTGGCCGACATCGGCGTCGGCAAGCAGCAGCTGGTGGAGATCGCCAAGGCGCTGTCCAAGGAGGTGAAGCTGCTGATCCTGGACGAGCCCACCGCGGCGCTCAACGACGAGGACAGCGCCACCCTCCTGGACCTGATCCTGGAGCTGCGCGAGCAGGGCATCGCCAGCATCGTCATCTCCCACAAGCTGGGCGAGATCCGGCGCATCGCCGACACCGTCACCATCCTGCGCGACGGGCGCACCATCGAGACGCTGACCGTACGGGAGCACCCGGGCGACACCCCCGAGCTGTCCGAGGACCGCATCATCCGCGGCATGGTCGGCCGCGACCTCGACCACCGCTTCCCCGACCGCACTCCCTTCGAGGGCGAGCACAGTACGGCCCTGGAGGTGTCCGGGTGGACGGTTCGGCACCCCGTCGACCAGCAGCGCAAGGTCGTCGACGACGCCTCGCTGACGGTGCGCCGGGGCGAGATCGTGGGCATCGCCGGGCTGATGGGCGCCGGCCGCACCGAACTGGCCATGTCCGTCTTCGGCCGCTCCTACGGGCGCTACGAGTCCGGCACCGTGCGGGTCGCGGGCCGCGAGGTACGTACCAGGACGGTGCCGGCGGCGATCGACGCCGGCATCGCCTATGTCACCGAGGACCGCAAGCAGTACGGGCTCAACCTCCTCGACACCATCAACCGCAACGTCTCGCTGGCCTCGCTGTCGGGGATGGCGCGGTACGGCGTGGTGGACGAGCACCGTGAGAGCTCGGTCGCCGAGCGCTACCGCAAGTCCATGAACATCAAGGCCCCCACGGTCCACGAGCAGACCGGCCGGCTCTCCGGCGGCAACCAGCAGAAGGTCGTGCTCAGCAAGTGGATCCACGCCGACCCCGAGGTGCTGATCCTCGACGAGCCGACCCGGGGCATCGACGTGGGCGCCAAGTACGAGATCTACACCGTCATCGACAAACTCGCCGCGCAGGGGAAGGCCGTGCTGTTCATCTCCTCCGAACTGCCCGAGCTGCTGGGGATGTGCGACCGCATCTACACCATGGCCGAGGGCCGCCTCACCGCCGAGATCGACCGTGCGGACGCCACCCAGGAAGTCCTGATGCGCCACATGACCCGGAACAGAAGCTGAGGCCCGCCATGACCACCACGACCAAGCCCACCTCGCCCACGCCACCCGAGGACGCACCGCCCCCGGTGCAGGCCGCCGTACGGTCGGCGGGAGCCGTGCTGCTGGAGAACATGCGCGGCCATATGCGGCAGTACGGCATGCTCACCGCGCTCGTCTTCATCATCGTGCTGTTCCAGATATGGACGGACGGCACGCTGCTGCTGCCGAACAACGTCTCCAATCTGATCCAGCAGAACGGCTACATCCTCATCCTGGCCATGGGCATGATGATCGTCATCATCGCCGGCCACATCGATCTGTCCGTCGGCTCACTGGTGGCCTTCGTCGGCGCGATGTCAGCGGTGATGATGGTCAAACACGACATGCCCTGGGTGCTGGCGCTGGTGCTCTCGCTGCTGATCGGCGCGGTCGCCGGGGCCTGGCAGGGCTTCTTCATCGCCTATGTCGGCATCCCGTCCTTCATCGTGACGCTGGCCGGGATGCTGCTCTTCCGCGGTCTGACGCAGATCGTGCTGGAGGGCCAGTCGCTGTCCCCCTTCCCGTCCGGCTTCCAGAACCTCGCCAAGGGCTTCATTCCCGAGATGGGCCCCTACACGCAATACCACAACCCCACGCTGGTGATCGGCCTGGTCGCCATCGTCTTCCTGCTGCTGCGCGAACGCCGCGACCGCAAGCGGCAGTTGGCCTACGAGCTGGAGGTGCTGCCCACCGGGCTGTGGATCGCCAAGTGCGTGGCCCTGGTCGCCGCCGTGGTCGCCTTCACCCTGACCCTCGCCAGCTTCCACGGTGTCCCGGTCGTCATGCTGGTGATGTGCGGCCTGCTGATCGGGCTCGGCTATGTGATGCGCAACGCCGTCGTCGGCCGCCACGTCTACGCGCTGGGCGGCAACAAGGCCGCGGCCAAGCTCTCCGGAGTCAAGGACCAGCGCGTCACCTTCCTGGTCTTCGTCAACATGGGCGTCCTGGCGGCGCTGGCCGGCTGTGTCTACGCGGCGCGCCTCAACGCGGGCACCCCGCAGGCGGGCCTCAACTTCGAACTGGAGGCCATCGCCGCCTCCTTCATCGGTGGCGCCTCCATGAGCGGCGGCGTCGGCACCGTGATGGGCGCCGTCATCGGCGGCCTCGTCCTCGGCGTGCTCAACAACGGTATGTCCCTGGTCGGCATCGGTACCGACTACCAGCAGGTCATCAAGGGCCTGGTGCTGCTCGCCGCCGTCGGCTTCGACGTGTGGAACAAGCGCAAGGCCGGTCGGTGACCGGCAGTTGTCCCGCATGAGGGGCAGCCCCCTCCCGGCGGAACCCGGGAGGGGGCTGCCCCTGACTGTGCGTTGCGGTCCGCGGCTGGCCTGTGGCTGATCGCGCCCACGCGGCGGAGCCGCATATCAAACACAGCCCCGCGCCCCTTCGGGGCGCGCGGCCCCCTTCGGGGCGCGGCCTCACCCCGCGAAGGGTGGCTGCGCCAGCCCCGCGCCCGCGTCCGGGAGGACGAGAACGGAGCCGGCCTGTGGGGAGGGCTCGCTCAGCCCGACGCGGGCCGTGGTGATGTAGAGGTCGCCGAGGCCGGCACCCCCGAACGCGCACGCGGTGGGCCGCTGGACGGGCAGCCCGACCACCCGGTCCAGCACCCCCTCCGGGGTGTAGCGCCGCACCGCGGCGCCGTCCCACAGGGCCACCCACACACACCCGTCCGCGTCCACGGTCAGCCCGTCCGGGAATCCGGCGCCCTCCTCGATCGAGACCAGCGGGCGCCGGCCGGCGACGACGGCGCCGCCGTCGCGGACGTCGAAGACATCGATGCGCCGGGTGGGGGTGTCGACGTAGTACATCAGCGTCCCGTCCGGGCTCCAGCCGGTGCCGTTGGAGACGGTGACCTCGTCGAGGGCGGTGGCGGCCGTGCCGTCCGGGGCGAGCCGCACCAGCGAGCCGCCGCCGGGCGTCTCGTCGTAGTACATCGTGCCCGCCCATAGCGCGCCGTCGGGGGCGACGGCCGCGTCGTTGCCGCGGCGGCCGGGCACCGGGTCGCGGAGCAGCCAGGAGAAGCGGCCGTCCGCCTCGTACAGCCCGAGACCGTCGCGCAGATTGACGACCAGCCCGCCGCCCGCGCGCGGCTTGGCCGCGCCCACATGCTGTTCGGTGGCCATCACGGTGCGGTCGCCGGTCGCCGGGTCGAAGGTGTGGATCCGGGCGCCGAGGATGTCCACCCACAGCAGCCGCCCGGCCGCCGCGTCCCAGGTCGGCCCCTCACCCAGCTCGGCAAAGGCACGCAGTGCGGTCTCGACGCTCGTTCCCGTCCCCATCACAGCCCCCTGTGGCCCAGTCTCTCGGACAGTCGTACCGCGCCGCGCCGCGCCAACTCCGCCAGCTCGGCGCGGCGCTCCTCGCTCCACCGGATCAACGGTACGGAGATGGACAGCGCGGCCACCACCCGGCCCGAGCGGTCGCGTACGGGCGCGGCCACACAGCTGACATCGGGGTTGGACTCGCTCTCCTCGACGGCGAACCCGCGCTCGGCGATCCGGGTCAGCTCCTCGCGCAGCGTCGCGGGGTCGGTGATGCTGTTGGACGTCATGGCGCGCAGCTCGGCGTCGTCCGGCAGCCGGGCGGCGAGTTCCTCGCCGGGCAGCGAGGCGAGCAGCATCTTGCCGACCGCCGTGCAGTGCGCGGGCAGCCGCCGGCCGGCGGCCGAGACCATGCGCACCGCCTGGGTGGAGTCCACCTTCGCGACGTAGATGACGTCGGTGTCCTCCAGGATCGCCACATGTACCGTCTCCTCGCAGGTCTCGGCCACCGAGCGGGCCACCTGCTGCCCCTCGGCCGCGAGGTCGAGCTGTTCGGCGTACCGGCTGCCGAGCTGGTACGCGCGCACCCCCAGCCGGTAGTGGCCCGCCTTGCCCGGGACGGGTACCAGGTAGGAGCGGGCGGTCAGGGTGCCGACCAGTTCGTGCACCGTGGTGCGGGGCAGGCGCAGCCTGCGCACGATGTCGGGTGCCGAGAGTGTGCCGTCCCCTTCCAGGAACAGCTCCAGAATGTCGAGCGCCCGGGTCACAGCGGGCACGAGCCGTCCCATGGCCCCTCCTGTTCGAGATATCAACAATCGATCGAAGCTCCGAACAGTCTATCCGGGGCCTTGCCAGGTGTACGAGGGTGCGTCGAGGTCCACCCGGAAGGTATGACGTACGGCAACCCTGACCCTGACCCGAAGCGGACCACCGGCCTGGAGGAGGGCGGCCAGGTTCCGCCCGGCGAGACCCCGCCCGCCGAGGGCGGCCTGTCCGAGACCGGCCCACGCGAGACCCACAACCCGACCAAGGGCTGGAGCACGGTACCGGTCGTACTCATCGGGATCGTCGTCGCCGCCGTCCTGGTCTTCTTCGTGGGCTACCTCATCGGCCTGCTGTAGCCGGTGGACAGCCCTGTGCGGCGACGACGGTGAACAGCGCCCCGTGCGGGTCGGCGAGGGTGGACCGGCGCTCCTGTGCGCCCTCGGGAGCGGAGAGGGCCCTGCCGCCCCGCCGGACGGCGGCGGCCACCGTCTCGTCGGGGTCCGGCGTCCGGAAGGCGATCTCCCACCTCGGGCAGGTCTCCGGATCGGCGTCCCCCGGCCGCGCGTCGCCGCGCAGATCGGCGTACGGCCACCGGGCACCGTCCCGCGGCCAGCCCAGCACGGCGCTGTAGAAGGCCGCCACGGCGTCCGGCTCGCAGGTGTGCAACGACAGCTGGACAGGCGCGTCCTCGGCACCGGCGCTCCACTCCGCGGGGGCCTCGCCCTGCCACAGGCCGAACGCCGCACCGCACGGATCGGCGCCCACGACCGTCCGGCCGCTCCCGGTCTCCAGCGGGCCGACAGCCACCGTGCCGCCGCACTCGGCCATCAGTTCCGAGGCCTTGTCCACGTCCTCCACCAGGAAGAAAACCGTCCAGCGCACGGGCAGCCCGCGTGCCGCCGCGGCCTCGTTCAGCCCGGCCACCGGCCGGCCCGCCACCGTGGCCACGCGGAACTCCGGGGCGAGGGCGCCCTCCTGGAAGGACCAGCCCAGCGCCCCGCCGTAGAACCCCTCGGTGGCCTGCCGGTCGTGGGTCGTCAGGCTGACCCAGCACGGCGCACCCGGTCGAACCGCCATTACGCTCCTCCTCCGCAGCCGCCACACACGTCGCGACACGTCGCGAGCGGCGGCCCGGTGGCCGCCGCGCAGAAGGCCCGGGTGCCCGCCCCGATCATCGACAAACGCCGCCCACCGGGCCGGCGACTACGGTGGGTCCGCCGTGCGCTCACCCACTGCAAACATTCTGACCTGCGAAGATGCCGTGCGGCGTGGTTTGTGTCACGGTGAAATCGGGCCCGCTGAAGACCCGGCGGCGCCACCTTTGGATCCTGTCCGGAAGCGGACTGGGGGATCGCTTCTCGCCTGTCTTACACAGCACCCATGTGAGACGTGGGAGTGAGCAGCCCATGAACACCACGCGGTTCCGCACCACCGAGGACACCGTCACCCCTGCCACCTCGACCGAGGGCACCGACGCCCCGGGCGCGGCGGACGCTCCTGGCGCCGCCGAGGCCCCATGCGCCGCGGAGGCCGCCGATGACGCCGCGGCCGCCGCGGAGGGGACCAGCACCGTGTCCCACGCCCCTCGTCGTACCCACCACGACGCACCCGACACCGCCGCCGACTTCGCAGAGTTGGTGAAGCTGCCCGAAGGCTGCCCCGAGCGGCAGCGGCTCCAGGACTGCGTGGTCACGGCCTGGCTGCCGATGGCGCACCGGCTCGCCCGCAAGTTCCGCAATCGCGGCGAGTCGCTGGAAGACCTCGAACAGGTCGCCGCGCTGGCCCTGGTCAAGTCCGTCGAACGCTACGACCCGGCCAGGGGCAACGCCTTCGAGACCTTCGCCATCCCGACGATCTACGGCGAGCTCAAGCGGCACTTCCGGGACAACATGTGGGAGATCCACGTCCCGCGCCGTGTCCAGGACCTGCGCAACCGGGTCCGTGCGAGCATGCGCGAACTGGAGTTGACCTGTTCCGGACGGTCACCCACCGTGGCCGAGCTGGCGGCCCACAGCGGCCTCACCGAAGAGGACATCCTCACCGGCATGGAAGCGCTCCAGTGCTTCAACTCGCTCTCCTTGGACGCACCCGTCTCCTCCGAGGCAGGCGGCGCGGGGGACGGCAGCGGGGACGGGGCGATCTGCCTGATGGACACCCTCAGCTCGGACGAGACCGGCTACGACCACGTGGTCGACCGCGAAGCGGTCCGGTCCTGTCTGTGCCGACTCCCCGAACGGGAGCAGCGCCTGCTCTACCTGCGCTTCTTCCGAGAGCTGACCCAGTCGCAGATCGCTCGCCGGCTGGGCGTCTCCCAGATGCACGTCTCCCGCCTCCTGGCCGCGGCCTGCCGCCGGGTGCGGGAGGAGATCGAGGAGGAGCGCGACGAGCAGCAGGCCCCCACCCACTCCCCGCGCGCCGCCGCCTGAGCGCGACCCGAACGGGACGCGCGGACCCGTGCGGCGGCGCGGTGTGCCCCGCACACCGGTGACCGGACCGGCGCACGGCGGCGGGACAAACCCTTCGACCTGGCCGGAGGCGAGCAGACATGGCCATGGCGCGCCCGTCACCGTACCGCCCGCGAGCCGTCGCCTTCGATGTGCTGGAGACGCTGATGCGGCTCACCCCGCTGGCATCCCGCTTCGAGGAGATCGGGCAGCCGGCGGCGGCCGCCCACTCCTGGTTCCTGCGCGTGCAACGCGACTGCATGGCCCTCGCGCTCAGCGGGGACACCGCGGACTTCCTCCGCGCCGCCCGCCAGGCGCTCCGGGTGGAGAGCGGCCGGTCCGTCTCCGAGGAGGGCATCACCCACGTACTGGAGGGCATCCCCGCGCTGCCCGCGTACGACGACGCGCTCCCCGCGGTGCGCCGGCTGCGCGAAGCGGGACTGCGGGTCGGCTGCCTGACGGTCGGCGACGCGGCGGTCACCCGTACCTTCCTGGAGCGCAACGGCCTCGCCCCGCACATCGATCATGTCGTCACCGCGGCCGAGGCGGGCGGATGGAAGCCGGCGCCGGTGCTCTACCACGCGGCGGCCGAGCGGCTGGGTACCTCACCCGCCGGCACGGCGGTGGTCGCGGTGCACGCCTGGGACTGCCACGGCGCCGCCCGTGCGGGCTGCGTCACCGGCTGGTGCGCCCGACTGGAGGGCGAGCACAGCGACATGTTCGCGCCACCGCACGTGCGGGGCGAGGACTTGACGGAGGTGGCCGAGAGACTGCTCGCCCTGCCCGCCGCCCCGCCGGGGAGTTGACCGCCGTCTGTCGGGCCACCGGCCACACGACCGCGCTCCGCAGGGGTGTCGTCATGCGCCGGAAGGCCGGGTTCTAGCCTGTGCGCCGGCACTTCGCGCCAGTCCCCGGCCCGTTCACAGATCTGACGGAGAGACGAGAATGACGGCACTGCCGCAGCCCTTCGACGAGTCGTTCCTCGCCATGCCGCACGCGGGCTACAGCAAACTCGCACGCGCTGCGTGAACTGCCGCTGACCATCTGACGGGACAGCAGCGGTGTGCCGGTGTGCCCGCCGCCGGAAGCTATTCCCTCCCGCGCAGATGCTCGACCGCCGTGTGCGCCGCCGCACCGATGACCGCGTCGGCCCGCGGCAGCCGCCGGTCGGCGCGGGCGGCCTGGGTGAAGACGACGGCCGTGTACGCGCGGCCGTCGGCCAGCTCGACGACTCCGGCCTCGTGCCGCATGGCACCGAACGTCCCGGTCTTTCCGTACACCGCCACCTCGTCGTACGGGAAGCCCGCCGCGAGCCGGTGCTGGAAGGGCTGCAACCCCATGCTCCGGCGCACGAAGGCGCAGCTGTCGGGGGAGGCGGCCTCGTCCAGCCAGACGGCTCGCAGCAGACGCGCCATCTCCGCGGGGGTGGTGGCGGTCGCCCACGCGGGATCGTAGACACCGGGCGGTGCCGCCCGGTCGTTGTCGGCGATCCGGGCCAGCGCCGCGTCCACCGACTCCGCGCCGGTCCGGGCCACCAGCCGGGCCAGGGTGCCCGCCGCCCCGTCGTTCAGCCGGGTGCGGACGAGGCCCAGTGCCCGGCAGGTGTCGTCGACCGCGGTGCTGCCCACCTGGCGCAGCACCGCGTCGGCCGCCGCGTTGTCGGAGATGCTCAGCATCATGACGACCAGATCGCGCAGGGACATCGTCACCTCGTCCCGCAGCTGGGAGATACCGGTGGGGCCGGGCAGCCGGTCCTGGGGCGGCAGGGTGACGCGCTGCCGCGGGTCGAGCACGCCCGCGTCCACCTGGCGGCAGTAGGCGACCGTCAGCGGCACCTTGTACACCGAGCCCATCAGCACCGTCTCGTCGGCGTCGACGGTCACCCGCGCCGTCGGCCGGCGCAGTTCGGCCACATGGAGCCAGCCGCGTACCCCTGCGTCGTCGAACAGCGCGCGGAGGGTGCGTTCGATGCCCCCGGTGGAAGCGGTTCCGGTCATCGGGAGCCCTCCCGGGCCGGACGGCCGGCCGACGCCAGCGCGTCGACCAGTACGCCGGCCGCTTCGCCCGGGTGGGCGGCGACCGGGCGCCGCGCGTCCCACACCACGCGCAGCCGCAGCGGCAGCGCCGGGGCGGCGGCCGGTTGCCGTACGACGCCGTCGGCCGCGAGGGTGTCATCGGCCGTGACCAGCGCCGCCTGGCCGGCGGCGACCAGTGCCAGCCCGGCGCGCTCGTCCGAGACCACCACCGTCTCCACTCGCCGCCCCCGCCCCGCGAGGGTGTCCACGAACAGGTCGTACGCCGCCGGGGCTTCGGCCCGGGGCCGGACCGCGTAGGGCAGCGTGCGCGCGGCCCGTACGGCGTTCGCCCGTCCGGCGGGATCGCCGCCCGCCTCCTCCGGGGTCAGCAGCCAGGTCGGCAGCAGCGTCACCGGGCCCGCCTCCAGACCGTGCAGTACGGCCGGGTGCCGGACGACGGCCAGGTCCAGCCGCCCCGCGGACACGTCCGTGAGCAGGGCGGCCGTCGGTGCCGTCACCACCGAGATCCGGCCGCGGACCCCGGTTCTGACGGGCGCCGCGGACAGCGACGCGCCGAGTGCGGGCGGCAACTCGGGCGGCAGGCCGAGCCGGAGGCGCTGCCCGTCCGCCTGTTCCCTGGCGCCGGTCTCCCGCAGTTCGGCCAGCGCGGTGAGCGCCCGGCGGGCGTGCGGAAGCAGCAGCGCGCCCTCCTCGGTGAGGCAGACCCCGCGTCCCCGGTCGAACAGCCGCACCCCCAGCAGCGCTTCCAGCCGCCGCAGCGCCTGCGAGAGGGGCGGCTGGGTGATGCCCACGCGCTGCGCGGCGTCGCCGAAGTGCCCCTCCTCCGCGAGCGCGACGAAGATTTCCAGGTGCCGCTCCGTCAGCATGCGCCCCCCATGGTCTGCGGTGATACGCCGAGCGAATCGGCGCGCGGTCGAGAGCGTATTCGACACGCGACATCCGCCGGGGTTTGACTCCCTTCCCCCGGGCCCGGGCCACGAGCAGCAGTCGACCCGCAGCAGACGAAGGAGTACCGCCATGCCCTCTCGGCAGCCCGATTCCCACGCCGCCCCGCACCGCCCGAGCCGCCGCAGTGTGCTGCGTACCGGTGTGGCGGCCGGAGCCGTCGGTGTGACCGGGGCGTCCACGACCGCCACCTCGACCGCGGCGACCGCCGGCCGCCCGGCGCGGGACGGCGCCGGGCGAGGGCGCAGCGGTGTCCGGCTGCGCTGGCTGGGCATCGCGGGCTGGGAGATGACCTTCGACGGCCACCGGCTGCTGGTCGACCCGTATCTGACCCGTCAGCGCTACACCGGCTCCGACGGCGAGGGCGACATGACCAGGAAGCTGGAGGTCGACCACCGGATCATCGACCGGGTGCTGAGCGAACACCTCACCGCAGCCCCCGAGTTCGTGCTGCTCACCCACGGCCACTGGGACCACCTCGCCGACGTGCCGCACCTCCTGGACCACCCGGCCTGGCGCGACGAGGAGATCAACGTCCTCGGCACCGAGACCCATCTGCACCTGCTCACCGCCATGGGCGTGCCCGGCAAGGGGCGCAAGCACCGCCCGGTGGTGGTCTCCGGCGGCGAGGTGCTGCGCCACCCCCTCCAGCCGTCCGGCAAGCGGACCCGGCCCGACTACACCGTCGAGGTGGTCCGCAGTCTGCACAGTCAGCTCGGCGGCTACGGATTCGACCCCTACGGCACCCTGACCGCACCTCCGTCCCGGCCGCGGACCCTGGGCGATCTGGTGGAGGGCGGGACGCTGGGCTACCAGGTGACGGTGGGAGAGCGGCTGAGCGTCATGTTCCTGAGCGGAACCGCCAACTTCGCGGCCCGCGAGGTCTCCGGCGCCACGCCGGACGTCCTGGTCCTGGGTGCCAGTGGGCACGCGGCCGTGCACGACTACTTCGAGCGCGCCGTCAGCGCGCTCGGCCGCCCCCGCGTGATCGTCCCCAGCCACCACGACGACATGGTCACGGCACTGGACGATCCGGCGGTGCACGAGACGGTGAACCGCCGCGTGGTCGACCGTCTCCAGCAGGTGGTCGGGGCCGGCGGCCACGTCGTCGACCCGCGCCACCTGGAGCCGTTCGAACTCTGACCCGCAGCTTTCGCGTACTCGGCATGCCGAGCTCAGCAGGACGCGCCCCGAACGGGCGCGGGGCACTGCTCCCCTGGGGCACCTCCCGGCCGGAGGCTGGGGGGCTTCGGCCGGGAGGTGCCCCCAGCAACCACGACACAGCCGCAGTCCGCAAACGACGAACAGGGTCACGCCCTACCCGTCAGGCTTCCCTCTCCCGTAGCAGCGCTACATCCTTGGCGGCCTGCGCCAGCAGGGCCCGCATGGCTGCCTCCGCGGCCTGGGCGTCCCGTGCCCGTACGGCGTCCAGCACCGCGCGGTGGCTGGGCACCGGATCGAGGGGATGGTGGCCGGGGGCGTGCACCAGGCGGTCGCGGGCCGCGCGCACGGTGGAGATCACCATTTCCATCCGCTCCAGCAGTTCGTTGTGCGAGGCGGCCAGCAGCGCCCGGTGGAAGGCCAGGTCCGCCTCGACGGCCTCGGGCGCGCCGTCGGCCGCCTCGCACATGGCCTCCAGCGCCCGCTCCAGCGCCGCCAGATCGGCGTCGGTGCGGCGCTCGGCCGCCAGCCGCACGGCGGCCGGTTCCACGATGCCGCGCACCTCGTCCAGGTCGCGCAGCAGCGGTGGTCCCGTGTGCGACGCGGCGGCGGTGGCGGACTGGAACTGCCAGCGCAGCACGTCCGCGTCCAGGAGGTTCCAGTCGGTGCGCGGGCGTATGAAGGTGCCGCGCTTCTGCCGGGCGTCGACCATGCCCTTGGCCGCCAGCACCTTCAGCGACTCACGCAAAGCGGTGAGGCTGACGCCCAGCTCGCTCCGGAGCGCCCCGAGGTCGAGGGTGGCGCCCTCACGGAGAGCGCCGCTGAGCACCCGGTGGGCGAGGGCTTCCACGGTCTGCCCGTGGACGCCCCGCGGCGCGTACCCCGGCATCGGGCACCTCCTGTTGTTTCCCCTCGTCCGCCCGGTGTTTCTCCGGCGTTCGGGCCGATGTCACCCCGGCGACGACTCTACGACGCCCCTGTGACAGTCCACGATCCCGACCGGATTCCCGTCAAGGAACTATTCATAAATAACGAGTTCTTGTACGGTGCGGCGTCATCACGGTCTCCCGCTCTGCCCGGCACCCGACTCGTCGCAGGGGGCGCAGCACTCATGACGGCAGCCGACAACCGCTCAGCAACCCGCTCCGGTATCCGCACCTTCGAACCCACCCGCCTGCACTTCGGCGGCGACTACAACCCCGAGCACTGGCCCGAGGAGGTGTGGGCCGAGGACATCCGGCTGATGAAGGAGGCCGGAGTCACCATGGTCACGGCCGGGATCTTCTCCTGGGGCCTGGTCGAACAGCGGCCCGGTACCTACGACTTCGGATGGTTCGACCGCGTCATGGACAACCTCGGCGACGCCGGCGTCAAGGTCTGCCTCGCCACCATGACCGCCTCACCGCCGCCCTGGCTGAGCCGGCAGCATCCGGAGATCCTGCCGGAGACCGCCGAGGGGGTCCGCGAGTGGCCCGGCTCCCGGCAGCACTACTGCCCCTCCAGCCCGGTCTACCGATCCCACGCCGTCCGCCTCGTCGAACAGCTCGCCACCCGCTACGCCGACCACCCGGCCCTGGCCCTGTGGCACATCGGCAACGAGTACGGCTGCAGCAACCCGGTCTGCTACTGCGACGTGTCGGCAGCCGACTTCCGCCGCTGGCTGCGCGAGCGCTACACCACCGTCGAGGCCCTCAACGAGGCCTGGTCGACCACCTTCTGGTCGCAGCACTACGGCGACTTCGAGGAGGTCCTGCCGCCGCGCACCACGCCGACCCACGCCAACCCCACCCAGCAGCTGGACTACGCACGCTTCAGCGACGACGCGCTGCTGCAGTGCTATCTGGCCGAGCGCGAGGTGCTGCGCCGTATCACCCCCGACGTGCCGGTGACCACCAACCACATGCCGCACCACAAGCCGGTCGACCCCTTCCGCTGGGCCGCGTACGAAGACGTCACGGCTTTGGACTACTACCAGGAGCCGTATGACAGCCAGACCCACATCGACGCCGCAGCCGCCTTCGACGTGACGCGCTGCGCCGGGGGAGGACGGCCGTGGCTGCTGATGGAGCAGGCACCCTCCGCCGTCAACTGGCGGGCCCGCAACAGCCCCAAGCCGCCCGGCGCCATGCGGCTGTGGAGCTGGCAGGCCGTCGCCCAGGGCGCGGACGCGGTGCTCTACTTCCAGTGGCGGCAGTCCCGGGGCGGCGCCGAGAAGTTCCACTCCGCGATGGTGCCGCACGCCGGGACCGACACCCGCACCTTCCGCGAGGTCGCCGCACTGGGCCAGGAGCTGGCCGGCGTGCCGCAGCTCGCGGGCACCCGCTGCCGGGCCGAGGTGGCGTTGCTGGCCGACTGGAACAGCTGGTGGGCGCTGGAGCAGGGTTCGCACCCGTCGTCGGCGCTCAGCCATCGTGAGACGCTGCTGCGCCACTACCAGCCGCTGTTCGACGCCGGGGTGTCCTGCGACATCCTGCCGCCCGACCGCGACCTGGGCGGCTACCGGCTGGTCGTGGTCCCCAACCTGTATCTGATGAGCGAGGAGACCGCGGAGCGGCTGACGGCCTACGTACGCGGCGGCGGCCATCTGCTCGTGTCGTACTTCACCGGCATCGCCGACGAGTGCGACCGCGTCCACCTGGGCGGCTACCCGGCACCGCTGCGCGAGGTGCTGGGGCTGCGGGTGGAGGAGTTCTGGCCGCTGGACGCGGACTCCCAGGTGCTGCTGCGGGGTGAGCTGAGCGGCCGGGCCGACCTGTGGTCGGAGGCCATCGATCTGGAGGGGGCGCGTGCCGTGGCCACCTTCAAGGACGGCGAGTTGGCCGGGCGGCCCGCGCTGACCCGGCACGCCTTCGGCGCCGGTACGGCCTGGTACGCGGGCACCCGCCCGGAGCCCGCGCTCATGCGCACCCTGATGGACCGGGTGCGGGAGGAGGCCGGTGCCGCGCCTGTGCTGGAGGGGCTGCCGCCCGGGGTGCAGGCCACCGTCCGCGAGGGCGCGACCGACCGCTTCATCCTCCTGCTCAACCATGCCGGCGCGGCCGCGACGGTGACGCTCCCGCACTCCGCGCGGAATCTCCTCGCCTCCGATGTGGAGCCGACGACGACCCTCACCCTGCCACCCCGAGGCGTCGCAGTGCTGGGCACCCCATAAGGGGCGCGGGGAACTGCGCGACCAGCCACAGCGCACCTGTAGTCGGGCGGCATCCGTCGTGCAACGGCGGGTTGCCGCCGACCTGGCACCGCCGAACACCGCTCACGTGCTTCTCGCCGTTGCGGCGGGAAGGGTTGGTCCCTCTGACAAGGAGGTCGGATGCCCACCCGAAGAAAACTGCTGGCGGCAACAGCTGCCGCGGCCGCAAGCCCCGCGCTGGCGGCCTGCGGCGAGCAGGCGGGGGCGGCCCGCATGACCAAGCAGGCGCGCCGCGTCCCCGGCCGGCGGGTGAACCTCGTCTTCTGGACCTGGGTCCCGCTGCAGAAGGCCGTCGCACTGTGGAACAAGCACAACCCCGACATCCACGTCACCGTGCAGACCGTCCCCGCCAACACCTCCGGCGGCTACCAGAAGATGCACGCCGCCCTCAAGGCCGGCGACCCGCCCGACCTGGCGCAGATCGAGTACTACGCGCTGCCCGAGTTCATGCTGGTACGCGGTCTGACCGAGCTGAGCGCCTACGGCGCCGACCGGCTCAAGGACACCTACGTCGACTGGCAGTGGCAGCAGGGGGTCTTCGCGGGCCGCACCTACGCCATCCCCCAGGGGTCGGGACCCATGGGGTTCTTCTACCGCGCCGACCTGTACGACAGGTGGGACATCCAGGTGCCCCGCACCTGGGACGCGTTCCGGCAGGCGGCCAAGAAGATCAGGAAGCGGAGCGGCGGCAACTCCTACATCACCGCGTTTCCGCCCGTCAACGCCCAGTGGTTCGCCTCCTTTCCCTGGCAGCGCGGCGCACACTGGGTGCGCACCGAGGGCAACACCTGGGTCGTGGACCTGACCAGCGAGGAGACACGGCAGGTGGCCGACTTCTGGGACGGAATGATCCGCGACAGGCTCGTCGCGCCCATCCAGGACTCGCAGAGCTCCTTCTTCAAGGGCCTGCAGACCGGCCAGATAGCCAGCTGGCTCGGCGCCCAGTGGCAGGACGCCCTCATCCGCGGCAACGCGCCCGGCACCAAGGGCAAGTGGCGGGTGGCGGAGATGCCCCAGTGGGAGCGGGGCGAGCACGCCTCGGCGAACTGGGGCGGCTCGTCGACCGCGATCCTCCAGGGCACCCGGCACCCGAGGGAGGCGCTGAAGTTCGCCCACTGGCTCAACACCGATCCCGCCAGCATCGAACTGCTGGTGGAGGCGGGGTACGGCTGGCCCTCGGTCGAGCTGGAGCTGGAGAAGTCCCCGCTGGGCAAGCCGGACCCGTTCTTCGGCGGCCAGGTCTACAACGAGGTCTTCCAGGTCTCCGACCGGAACGTGGACACCAGCTGGCGCTTCTCACCCACCACCACCCAGTCCTACGCGCACATCCAGGACAACATCGGCCGCGTCGTGGCCGGGCACGGCACCCTCCAGGACGCGCTCGCGGATGCCCAGACCAAGTTCGTCGACGATCTCAAGGCCAAGGGCCTGGACGCGAGGAGCGCCCGATGACGACGTCCAGTACCAGGCGGAAACCTGCCGCACGACGCCGCAGCGCGCGCCCCGACCGCAAGGCGTGGACGTTCCTCGGCCCGTTCCTCGCCGTGTATCTCTTCGCGATGATCCTGCCGATCTGCTACGCGATCTACCAGAGCCTGCTGAAGGTGGAGCGCTCAGGCCCGCTGGGACTCGGCGAGCCGAAGGTCACCTTCGCCGGGCTGGAGAACTACACGCTCGCCCTGGAACAGACCGCGTTCCTGGAGGGCTTCGGCCGGGTGCTGCTGTTCGGCGCCGTCCAGGTGCCGGTGATGCTGCTGCTGGCCCTGGTGCTCGCCCTGCTGCTCGACCAGGTGAAGGACCGCTGGGCCGGGCTGCTGCGGGCCACCTACTTCCTGCCGTACGGCATTCCCGGCGTGATCGCCACCCTGCTGTGGGGCTTCCTGTACGTGCCGGGGATCAGCCCGATCAACGATCTGCTGGCAGAGCTGGGCTTCCAGCCGGACTTCCTCGGCTACGACAGCGTGCTGTGGTCCATCGCGAACATCGTCGTGTGGGAGTTCACGGGTTACAACATGCTGATCATCGTCGCCCAGCTCAAGTCGATCCCGCAGGAGCTCTACGAGGCGGCCAGGATCGACGGCGCGGGGCCGTGGCAGGTCGCCCTGCGCATCAAACTTCCGCTGGTGCGCCCCGCGCTCATCCTCACCTGCGTCTTCTCCATCATCGGCACCATGCAGCTGTTCGCGGAGCCGCTGGTCCTCAAGAAGCTGGCGCCTGCCGTCACCAACGACTACACGCCGAACCTCAGCGCCTACTTCGACGCGTTCGCCCACGCCAACGTCTATCTGGCCGCGGCCAAGTCGGTGCTGCTGGCCGTCGCCGCGATGGTGCTGTCCTTCGGCTTCCTGTCACTGGTCGGCCGCAGGCGGAAGGAAGACCGATGACAGCTGCCCGTGTGCGAACAAGACTGCGTCCCGGCAAAATCCTGCTCGTCGCGTTCCTCGCGCTGGCCGCCGGGTACTTCCTGCTGCCCGTCTACTGGCTCACCGTCGCCGCCACCAAGTCGAACGAGAGCCTCTACGGCAGCTTCGGGCTGTGGTTCGACAACCCGCGGCTGTGGCACAACCTGAGCCAGGTCTTCACCTACAACGACCACATCTATCCGCGCTGGGCGCTCAACTCCCTGCTGTACGCGGGAGCCGGCGCGGTTCTGGCCACGCTGCTGTCGGCCGCGGCGGGCTTCGCCCTGGCCAAGTACCGCTTCCGGGGCCGCGAGGCCGTCTTCAAGTGCGTGCTCGCCGGGGTGCTGCTGCCGTCCACGGCGCTGGCGCTGCCGCTGTATCTGATGTTCAACAAGATCGGGCTGACCAACACCTACTGGGGCGTCCTCATCCCCAGCATGGTCAGCCCCTTCGGTGTCTACCTGTGCCGTATCTACGCCGAGGCCGCCGTGCCCGACAATCTGCTGGAGGCGGCACGGGTGGACGGAGCGAGCGAGGAGCGGATCTTCGGCACAGTGGTGCTGCGGCTGATGACCCCGGCGCTGGTGACGGTCTTCCTCTTCCAGTTCGTACACATCTGGAACAACTATTTCCTGCCCCTGGTCATGCTCTCCGACGACCGCAAGTATCCGATCACCCTGGGGCTGGTCACCTGGGAGCGCGCCGCCGACCGGACCGCCGAACTGACCCAGTACACCGTCGGAGGCGCGTTCGTCTCCGTGATCCCGCTGGCCGTCGCCATGCTGGTACTCCAGCGCTACTGGCGGACGGGACTGACCGAGGGAAGCGTGAAGGAGTAGCAATTGCGGATCACCAGGGTCGAGACCTTCGCCGTACCGCCGCGCTGGCTGTTCTGCCGGATCGAGACCGACAGCGGACTCGTCGGCTGGGGAGAGCCCGTGGTCGAGGGCCGCGCTCGGACCGTACGCACCGCCGTGGCCGAACTCGCCGAGCAGTTCCTGCTCGGCGCCGACCCGCTGCGGATCGAGGACCACTGGCAGTTGATGACCAAGGGCTCCTTCTACCGCGGCGGACCCGTCCTCTCCTCCGCCGTCGCCGGTCTCGACCAGGCCCTGTGGGACATCGCGGGCAAGGCGTACGGCGCACCCGTGCACCAGTTGCTCGGCGGTCCGGTGCGCGAGAAGGCCCGCGCCTACTGCTGGGTCGGCGGCGATGAGCCCGCCGATGTGCGCGAACAGGTGGCGGCGCAGGTCGCCGCCGGGTTCACCGCCGTCAAGATGAACGCCTCCGGGCGCACGGACCGGCTGCCCACCATCGCGGCGCTGGACGCGCTGGCGGCCCGCGCCGAGGCGGCCCGCGAGGCACTCGGGCCGGACGGCGACTTCGCCGTCGACTTCCACGGCCGCTTCTCGGTCGCCGGCGCGATCCGGGCACTGACCGTCCTGGAGCCGTACGGGCCGATGTTCGCCGAGGAGCCGGTGCTGCCCGAGTACACCCATCTGCTCGGCCGGGTGACCGCCGCGACACCGGTGCCGATCGCCACCGGCGAGCGCCTCTTCTCCCGCACCGAGGTGCTGCCGGCGCTCCAGGCCGGTATCGCCGTCGTCCAGCCCGACCTCTCGCACGCGGGCGGCCTCTCCGAGGTGCGGCGCATCGCCTCGCTCGCCGAGACCTGGGACGTGGCGGTCGCCCCCCACTGCCCGCTGGGCCCGCTCGCCCTGGCCGCCAGCCTGCAGCTGGCCTTCTGCACCCCCAACTTCCTGATTCAGGAACAGTCGATCGGCATCCACTACAACACCGGCGCCGAACTGCTCGACTACGTGGTGGACCGCGAGGTCTTCCGCTTCCACGACGGGCAGCTCCTGCGCCCCACCGGCCCCGGGCTGGGCGTGACCGTCGACGAGCGGGCTGTACGCGAGGCCGACAGCAAGGCCGAGAGCTGGCACAACCCGGTGTGGCGTCACCCGGACGGATCGTTCGCCGAGTGGTGATCACCCTGGGGAGTGGTGCTTCCACGGGCGCGGGCTGAAAATCTCCCACAATGGCAGGTGAGCGTGCAGCGTGGCCCCTGACAGATGTCAGGGGCGATATAGGATGCCCGCGGCCGAAGGGGGAGGCTGATCATGGACACGGTCATCGTTCAACTGCCGGACCAACAGCACAGCAGTGCCGACGACTCCGCCGAACGGCCGCGTCTGCTGCACCTGGGGCCGGGCCAGACGGCGGACTTCGGCCGCGGCGGGCCGGACGATCCGGTGCAGGTCGCCCTGTCCGATCCGGGCGTCTCCCGGTACGCGGGGCAGATCACGGCGGCCGAGGACTACTGGCGGCTGTCCAACTACAGCGGGCACGTCACCTACGTCGTGGAGAACATGGAGGGCGCCGGCGAGCACGTCAAGGTCCCGCCCGGCAGGCTGGGCGCGCCGGTACCGTTCGAGTTCTCCCGCGTCGTGCTGCCCTCCCGCGACGGCGAGGTGCACTTCAAGGTGTTCGCGCCGGAGCACATGTACCTGGACGCCGGCCTCGGTGTCCGCTCCGGGGAGCCGACCCAGAGCCCGTTCGCGCTCGACCAGACCTCCAAGTACTTCCTGGTGCTGCTCGCCCTGTGCGAGCCGCGGCTGCGCGACCCCTCCAGCGGCGCCATCCCGGGCGTCAGTGAGGTACTGGAACGGCTGCGCCCGCTGGAGGGCTGCCAGGAGTTGACCCGCTCCGCCGTCAACTACCACATCGAGTATCTGGCCACGGTCAAACTGCGGCTGCGCAACGACGACGAGCGCGCCGCCGGCCCCCACCACAAGCGCGCCGAACTCGTCGCCCTCGCCCTCCGCTTCGATCTGGTGCGCGAGGAACACCTGGCGCTGCTGCGTCCGGCGCGGGCCGACGGCAAGGAGAGCGCGGCGCATGGCTGACGGCGCGTGCGACCGCCTCGACCTGCCTGCCGGCTACCGGGTGGGGGACTGGGAGCTGGCCGGCCCGATCGGCGCGGGCGGCTGGGGCGTCGTCTACGCGGCACGCGGCGTGGCCGACGGGACCCGGGCCGCGGTGAAGTTCCTGCCGACCCAGCTGCTGCCGCCTGGACAGCGTGAGTCCATGGCCCAGCTGGTGCGGCGCGAGGTCCGCTTCAGCCTGGAGACCCGTCATCCGAACGTGGTGCGTACCCACGAGGTGCTCACCGTCCACGACGCCGACCGCCCCGACCTGGACTGCGCCACCGCGCTCGTCATGGACCGCGCCGACCACAGCCTCCAGGAACTGCTGGCCACCCGCCCCGAGGGTCCGGCACCGCTCGAGGACGCCGCCCGCATCCTCGCCGGCGTCAGCGCCGGTCTCGCCCACATCCACACCCGCGGCTGGGTGCACGGCGACCTCAAGCCCGGCAACGTCCTGCTGACGGGCGACGGCGAGGTGTGGCTGGGCGACTTCGGGCTCACCGTCGAACTGGAGGGCACCCACGCCTACGTACCGCCCCTCGGCTCCCTCGACCACGTACCGCCCGAGTGGTGGTCCGACCGGGAGGGCGGGCACAGCGTGGTGCGCCCCACCGCGGACATCTGGGCGTTCGGGATCCTCGCCCACCAGGTGCTCACCGGCGGACTGCACCCCTTCCCCGGCAGCACCCCGCGGGCCCGCGCGCTGGGCGCCCAGGCGTACGCCCGCGGCAACGCCGAACTGCGGCTGGACAACGGCCTCCCCGCGCGCTGGCGGGAACTGATCGCCGACTGCCTCAAGCCCGACCACGCCTCCCGCGCGGCGCTCGACGCCGAGCAGCTCGCCGCCCGGGTGAGGGAGCTGCGGGGCCCCGGCGCAGCCGGCCGCGGGCGTACGGGCCGCAGATGGAGGCGGCCTGCGACCGGGGACTGGGGGAGGCGCCTGACGATCGCCGCAGCCGCCGTCACCGTCCCGCTGGTGGCCGCCGGCTCGCTCGTGCTGCTGGGGGACGACGACGAACGGCCGCCCTCCGCAAGCGGCGGCCCCGGCGCGGCGCCGTCCGTCGACGGCGCGATCCGCGCGGACTCCGATGTGCCCCGCAAGCTGCGCCCCGTCATCACCAAGGCGGCGCTCCAGTGCGCCGAGGAAGAGGTCACCCCCGCCTTCCTCGCCGCCATGCTGAAGGCGGAGAGCGGTTTCGACGCGAACGCCAGACGGCCCGAGACCGACGAGTACGGCATCGCCATGTGGACACCGTCGGTCTTCAAGGGCTGGGCCAGGGACGGTGATCACGACGGCGACAAGAGCTATATGTCGCCGCCCGACGCCATCTCGGCGATGTCCCACTTCGTGTGCTGGCTCGACCAGCAGTACAAGAAGGAGGGCATGCGCGAGGAGCTGCCCGCGCTGATGGCCGCCGGTTACCGCACCAGCTCCCGTACGGTGATCGACACCGGCGGCGTCCCTGCGCGGGTGCGCTCGCACGTGGACCGCGTCGAGCGCTATCTGCGCGAGTACACCCGCTGAGCCCCCGCCCGTGGTGGACCATCCTGGGAAGGGCAGGCCCTGTGGGCACCTGGCGGATGACGGGGTGACGACCGGCGCGCGGTGGAGCGGAAAGGTGCGGCAATCATGAGCTATCCCGGCCGGCAGGCGCCGGCGGCGCCCGACCTGCACAGCCTGGACACGGCGTTGACCGCGTGCCGTGCCTGCCCGCGGCTGGTGGCGTGGCGGCAGGAGGCGGCCCACGTCAAACGCCCCGCGTTCCGCGACTGGGAGTACTGGGCCCGGCCCGTGCCCGGGTACGGACCCGTGGACGCGCGGATGCTGCTGGTCGGCCTCGCCCCGGCCGCGCACGGCGGAAACCGCACGGGGCGGATGTTCACCGGCGACCGTTCCGGCGACGCCCTGGTCGCTGCCCTCCACGACGTCGGTCTGGCCTCGCAGCCCACCTCCACCCACCGCGACGACGGACTGGAGCTGTACGGTGTGCGCTTCACCTCGCCGGTGCACTGCGCGCCGCCCGCCCACAAACCCACCCCGGCCGAGCGGGAGACCTGCCGCCCCTGGCTGGTGCGGGAGCTGGAACTGCTGCGCCCCACGGTGCGTACGGTCGTCGCACTCGGCGCCTTCGGCTGGCAGGCCGTGCTGCCGGTGCTGGCCGCCGGCGGCCGGCAGCTGCCCCGCCCCCGCCCGGCGTTCGCGCACGGCGCCCGGGTGGAACTCCCGCCCGCCGGGCCGGACGGCGCGCCGTTGGCCCTCTACGGCTGCTACCACGTCACGCCGCGCAACACCTTCACCGGCAGGTTGAGCCCCGCCATGCTGCGGGACCTGCTGCGAACTGCAGCCCGGGAGGCGGGGCTCCCCGCACGGTGATCGGCGTGGCCGCCGCTCGGGCTACTGCGCGCCGCGCTCCGGGCGCCGGTAGGTGTCGCCCGTCATGTCCTCCAGCGCGCGCTGCTTGGTCTCCGGCAGCTTCGCGCGGACGAAGAAGAACGACAGCAGCGCGAAAGTGGCGAACGCGCCGTACAGCCAGGTCAGCCCCACCTTGCGGGTCATCGGCTCGAAGGAGAAGGTGACCAGGAAGTTGAACAGCCAGTTGGACGTGGTCCCGATGGCCAGGGCCATCGCCCGCATCCCGTTGGGGAACAGCGCCGCGAGCAACTCCCACAT
>NZ_JAGPXJ010000098.1:0-26723 GCF_018070605.1 Streptomyces sp. B15 | reverse complement strand
CCGGTCACCTCCCACGGCGCGCGCGCTGCACGTACGGTGAAAGAATGACGAGCCTCGGTGGTGCACAGATGGTCGACTGGAATCTCGCGGTCGCGACCGCGGCCCGGCTCGGGCGGCCGGGGCCGGAGGCGTCACGGTCGACCACGGCCTGCAGCCCGGCTCCGCCGAACGCGCCCAGGACGTCGCCGACCGCCTCACCGGCCTCGGCCTGACCCCCGTCGAGTCGATCGCCATCCAGGTGGGACGGACCAACACCGGCCCCGAGGCGGCAGCCCGCGAGGCCCGCTACGCCGCGCTGGACGCCGTCGCCGAACGGCACGGCGCGGCTGCCGTGCTGCTCGGGCACACCCGCGACGACCAGGCGGAAACGGTGCTGCTCGGCCTCGCCCGCGGCTCCGGCACCCGCTCCCTGTCCGGCATGGCCGCGGTCTCCGGGCCCGGCGGACGCTACCGCCGCCCGTTCCTGGCCATCGACCGGCAGACCACCCGCAAGGCGTGCATGGTCCAGTCCCTCCCCGTCTGGGACGACCCGCACAACACCGACCCCGCCTACACCCGCTCCCGCGTCCGCCACGAGGCGCTGCCCGCACTGGAGAAGGCGCTCGGCAAGGGCGTCATCGAGGCGCTGGCCCGTACGGCACAGCTGTCCCGGGACGACGCGGACGCGCTCGACGCCTGGACCGACGAGGCCGAACGCGCCGTGGTGCGCACCCCCGGCAGCACGGCCGCCGACGAGGCCGGGGTGCCGGACCAGGCCGACGGCTCCCCCCAGCCCGGCCGCCCCGGCACCCGGTCGGACGGCGCGCACGCCACGCCCGGCGCCGACGGGACCGTCGAACTCGACGTCGTCCGGCTCTACGCGCTGCCCCCCGCGGTGCGGCGGCGGGTGCTGCGCCGGGCCGCGATCGAGGCCGGCTCACCGGCCGGGTCGCTGTTCGCCCGGCACATCGAGGAGATGGACCGCCTCATCACCGCCTGGCGGGGCCAGCGGGCCCTCAACCTCCCCGGGCGTGTGGAGGTCGCACGGCAGGGTGGCAGACTGGTCATCCGGCACGGCTCACCGAACTGACCGGCGCCCCGGTACCGACCGGGGCGGGCCGGAGCGCCGAACGGCGGCCCTGCCGACCGGACCGCGACGAGCGAGAGCAGCACGGGTGGACGAGAAAGACATGGGCACCGACCTGCAGTCGGTGCTGGTCAGCAAGGAAGAGATCGACGCGAAGCTGGCCGAGCTGGCCGCGGGGATCGACGCGGAGTACGCGGGCAAGGATGTGCTGCTGGTCGGGGTGCTCAAGGGCGCCGTCATGGTGATGGCGGACCTGGCACGGGCCCTGTCCACCCCGGCGACCATGGACTGGATGGCGGTGTCCTCCTACGGCGCCGGAACCCAGTCCTCCGGTGTGGTGCGGATCCTCAAGGACCTGGACACCGACATCAAGGGCAAGCACGTCCTGATCGTCGAGGACATCATCGACTCCGGGCTGACGCTGTCCTGGCTGCTGTCCAACCTCGGCTCCCGCGAGCCGGCCTCCCTCAACGTGTGCACACTGCTGCGCAAGCCGGACGCCGCCAAGGTGGCGATCGACGTGAAGTGGGTCGGGTTCGACATCCCCAACGAATTCGTCGTCGGCTACGGGCTCGACTACGCCGAGCGGTATCGGAACCTGCCGTTCGTCGGCACACTGGCCCCGCACGTCTACGGCGGCTGAATCCGCGGGCGTACGGGCGTGCGGGCCGGGAACACAGGGCCGGTGCCCCTCGTTGCAGCAACGGAGGGCGGTGTAGTTGACCGTCCTCGGCGGCGCCGGGTGACAATGCTGGGGTACCGTCCGAAGGTCAGGCTTTTCAACTCACTGTGGCAGGAGGGACGGGGCGCACGCGCTCCGTATGGATGGACGTGAAGCGATACTTCCGCGGGCCGGTCATGTGGATCGTGCTGGCCGTCCTTGCCGTGGTCGTGTTGATGCAGGTCGTCGGCTCGTCCGGCGGCTTCAAGACGGTGGACACCGGCCAGGTCGTACAGGCGATCCGACAGGACAAGGTGAAGTCCGCAGAGCTCACCACGGGCGACGAGCAGATCGTCAAGCTCGAGCTCAAGGACGGCGCCAAGGTCGAGGACAGCGACAAGATCAAGGCGAGCTACATCGACGACCAGGGCGTCGACATCGCCAAGGAGCTTCAGCAGAAGTACGACCAGAAGGAGATCCCCAAGGGGTACACGGTCGCGCCGCAGAAGCAGAACCCGTTCGTCGGGATGCTGCTGACCCTGCTGCCGTTCGTGCTGATCATCGTCGTCTTCCTGTTCCTGATGAACCAGATGCAGGGCGGCGGCTCCCGGGTCATGAACTTCGGGAAGTCCAAGGCCAAGCTCATCACCAAGGACACCCCGAAGACGACCTTCTCCGACGTGGCCGGCTCCGACGAGGCCGTGGAGGAGCTCCAGGAGATCAAGGAGTTCCTGCAGGAACCCGCGAAGTTCCAGGCCGTCGGCGCCAAGATCCCCAAGGGCGTGCTGCTCTACGGCCCGCCCGGCACCGGTAAGACACTGCTGGCCCGCGCCGTAGCGGGCGAGGCAGGGGTGCCCTTCTACTCGATCTCCGGCTCCGACTTCGTCGAGATGTTCGTCGGTGTCGGCGCCTCCCGGGTGCGCGACCTGTTCGAGCAGGCCAAGTCGAACGCCCCGGCCATCGTCTTCGTCGACGAGATCGACGCCGTCGGCCGCCACCGCGGCGCCGGCATGGGCGGCGGCCACGACGAGCGCGAGCAGACCCTCAACCAGCTGCTGGTCGAGATGGACGGCTTCGATGTGAAGGGCGGCGTCATCCTGATCGCCGCCACCAACCGGCCCGACATCCTCGACCCGGCGCTGCTGCGGCCGGGCCGCTTCGACCGGCAGATCGCCGTCGACCGCCCCGACATGCAGGGTCGCCTGGAAATCCTCCAGGTGCACCAGAAGGGCAAGCCGATGGCGCAGGACGTGGACCTGAGCGCGGTCGCCCGCCGCACTCCGGGCTTCACCGGCGCCGACCTGAGCAACGTGCTGAACGAGGCCGCGCTGCTCTCGGCGCGCAGCGACCAGAAGCTGATCGACAACAAGTCCCTGGACGAGGCGATCGACCGCGTCGTGGCCGGACCGCAGAAGCGGACCCGGATCATGAGCGACAAGGAGAAGAAGATCACCGCGTATCACGAGGGCGGACACGCCCTGGTCGCGGCGGCCTCACCCAACTCCGATCCGGTCCACAAGATCACCATCCTCTCCAGAGGCCGGGCGCTCGGCTACACCATGGTGCTGCCCGACGAGGACAAGTACTCCACCACCCGGAACGAGATGCTCGACCAGCTCGCCTACATGATGGGCGGCCGGGCGGCCGAGGAACTGGTCTTCCACGACCCGACCACGGGCGCCGCCAACGACATCGAGAAGGCGACGGCCACCGCGCGGGCCATGGTCACCCAGTACGGCATGACCGAGCGGCTGGGCGCCATCAAGTTCGGCTCCGACCAGTCCGAGCCCTTCCTGGGCAAGGAGATGGCCCACCAGCGGGACTACTCCGAGGAAGTCGCCGGACTGGTGGACGAGGAGGTCAAGAAACTGATCGAGACGGCGCACAACGAAGCCTGGGAAATCCTGGTGGAGAACCGCGACGTCCTCGACAACCTCGTCCTGGCCCTGCTGGAGAAGGAGACGCTGAACAAGGAGGAGATCGCCGAGATCTTCACCCCTGTCGTCAAGCGGCCGGCGCGTCCGGCCTGGACCGGCTCCTCGCGGCGCACCCCGTCCACCCGGCCCCCGGTGTCGGCCCCGCCCGCGGCGCTGACCAACGGCAACTCCAACCCGAACCTCGGCAAGGAGATCGGCCCCCGCGACTCGGACGCCATCGTCGAGCCGGTGGACCCGGAGAACGGATAACCGCAGGTCGGCGGGGTAGCCTCCCCGCCGCGGAATGTCAGCCGCGTCCCTCGGGTTACCTTCGAGGGGCGCGGCTTTCCGCTGTGTACGCGACAGCGTCGAGTCAGTCACGGACCGTACGGACCGTGCGGGCTCGACGGCTGTGCAAGTCGAGGAACGAGGACCAGATGACCGACCCGGTGACCCTGGACGGGGAGAGCCCGATAGGCACGTTCGACGAGAAGCGCGCCGAGAACGCGGTACGCGAACTGCTGATCGCCGTGGGCGAGGACCCCGACCGCGAAGGACTCCTGGAGACCCCGGCACGGGTGGCACGTGCCTACCGGGAGATGTTTGCGGGCTTGCACCAGCGCCCCGAGGACGTGCTGACGACGACGTTCGACCTGGGCCACGACGAGATGGTCCTGGTCAAGGAGATAGAAGTCGTCAGCCAGTGTGAACACCACCTGCTGCCGTTCCACGGCGTCGCACACGTCGGCTACATCCCGTCCGCCAGTGGCAAGATCACGGGTTTGTCCAAGCTCGCCCGCCTGGTCGAGGTCTTCGCCCGCCGTCCGCAGGTGCAAGAGCGCCTGACGACGCAGATCGCCGACTCGCTGATGCAGATCCTGGAGCCCCGCGGCGTCATCGTGGTCATCGAGTGCGAGCACATGTGCATGTCCGTCCGTGGCGTCCGCAAGCCCGGAGCCAAGACCACGACCTCCGCGGTCCGCGGTCAGCTCCGCGACGCGACGACCCGGGCCGAGGCCATGAGCCTGATCCTGGCCAAGTAGGGTCCGCCCGCGCCCGGTCCGTACCTAGGCTCTTGCCATGGGCGGAGGATTACCGAGCAGGCAGACCGTGAACGCGGTCGATGGGCGGGTGCGCGCCCGGAACGTGGCCGTCGGTGACCAACTGTGGACGCTGGAGGGCTCCTCCTCGATCCGGTCAGTGGTCAGCTCGGTGACCGTGCGCAAGGAACGGGAGTTGGTCACCGTCACCACGGATCACACGTCAACGACGGAGCCTTCGCGACCCGCTGTGCCGAAAGCCTCCGCGCCGCTGTGGGCCTGCCCGCCCGACTCGAAGCGGTGACACGCCCTTCCGGCGATCTGCAGCGGGATGTGCCCGGCTTCCGGGTCAGGGTGGTCTCCTTCTGCCTGGCCGACCTCGTCCGACAGTATGTGGGAGGGGATCCGCACCACCTTTCGGCAGGCGTTTGCGCGCGTGGTGCCGCGCGACCGGGAGACGTTCGACGGCTTTCTCGACGGCTACGCGGACGGCGACGGCTACCGGATGCCACGTTGGCATGGGAGAACGCTGGTCAGCGCCAATGTGCCGTTTCTTCGGGAGCTGGCTTCTGTCATCGGCGCCCGGTTCACTCCTGCCTCCCAGGGGCTCGCCTCGCATCTGTGCGTCATCGACAGATGGGCTGCTCGGGGGACGTTCGTCCCCGAGCAGCATCCGCTCCCACTGGACGAGAGGGAGTGGGTACGGGTCCGGGCGGTCAGGCCGCGACGGGCGAGCGGGGCCAAGCCGTTCACGCTCTACGGCTTCCGGCTGCAGCCTCACCGGCACTTTCTGGTGAACGGACACCTCTGTGGCGCGGTGTGACCGGATCCCGGGCGGCGGTCAGGCTGCGGCTGTGGGGGGGTTGTTCTCGTCGTCGTCCTCGGGGAGGCGGCAGATGCGTTCGAGGAGGACGGCTGCCGCTATGACGGCGATGCCGGCCACCACGGCGAGGCCCGCGTAGAGGGCCTGGGAGGCGCGGGCCGGGATGTCGGCGCGTTCGGTGATCAGGAAGAGCGCCGTACCGCCGTACATGCCCGAGACCAGGGCGGCGACCAGGGCGCTGGCCTGGCCGAAGAGGACGGCGCGGGCGGCCATCATCGGATCGACGCCCTTGGCGCCCGGCTCGCGCTCCCGCTGGGCCTTCAGCCGGGCGCGCAGCGAGAGCGCGGTGGCCAGCAGGACGGCGGCGATGGCGCCGAGCACGACGGGAGCGGCGAAGGGCACCCCCGGCAGCGTGCCCAGCGCGTCCCACAGTCGCGCTCCGCTCCAGGAGAGGATCCCGGCGACGACGAAGACCGCCGCCAGGGTGCGGATACGGAGTTGGTTCATCGGGTTTCCACCTCGGGGGTGCGGTCCGGGCGTCGGGTGGGGGGAAAGCCGGGGCGAAGCGGGAACAGCGCCATGGGCCGCGGTGGGAAGGGGGGCACGGACCGTGCAACGCTCAGGCGTGCAGGCTGAGTTCCAGGTCGGGGCGGGCGGTGATGCCCTCGGTGCCGAGTTCGGCCAGCAGTTCCTCGACGCTGCCGTGTCCCGGGACCTCGGCCGCGGGGTCGACGTCGCGCCATGGGACGAGGACGAAGGCCCGCTCGTGCGCCCGCGGGTGGGGGAGGGTGAGCTGGGGGTCGTCGGAGACGACGCCCTGGTAGGCGACGATGTCGACATCGATGGGGCGCGGTCCCCAGCGCTCCTCGCGTACCCGCTCCAGTGCCTCCTCGATGGCGTGGCCGCGTTCGAGGAGGGAGCCGGGCGGCAAGGTGGTCCGTACGACGACGACGGCGTTGAAGTAGGACGGCTGGCTGTCCGGTGCGACGCCCCATGGTTCCGTCTCGTAGACCGGCGAGACGGCCGTGACCTTCAGACCGGGGGTGTCGGCGAGCGCGTCGACGGCGCTCTGCAGCGACTCCAGGCGGTTGCCGAGGTTGCTGCCGATCGACAGGACGGCGGTCTTCGGGTTGTGCAGGGTCGTGTCGGCGGCGTCCACCTGCTGCACCACGGAGGCGGGCACCGGCTGTACGGTCGGGTCACTGTTCGGCGTCATGCGCGGCTCCGCTTGATAGTGATGGTCACGTCTTCGAAGGGGACGGCGATCGGCGCGTCCGGCTTGTGGACGACCACCTCGACCTCGTGCACGGCCTCGTGCCGCAGGCAGGTGTCGGCGATCCGCTGGGCGAGCGTCTCGATCAGGTCGACGGGCTCACCCTCGATGACCGCCACCACCTCCTCGGCGACGACGCCGTAATGGACCGTACGGGACAGGTCGTCGCCTTCGGCGGCCGGTCGCGTGTCGAGGCCCATGTCGAGGTCCACGACGAAGGTCTGTCCTTCCTCGCGTTCCCTTGCGAACACGCCGTGATGCCCACGCGCTGCGAGGCCGCGCAGTGCGACGCGATCCACGCCATCACTCCCGTCGGTCGTACGGACACGGACACGAATACGGATAGGAATACGAATTCGGACACGAACACGGTGCAGCCGCCGGCGGCACCGGATCGAATCTACCCGCCGTGCTCAGCGGCTCGCGCCGCCGCCTACCCCACAGCGCCCGGGGTCACTCGCGCATTCCCGGCCCCGTCCCTGATCGAGTGCTCCTCAGGCGGAGCTGCCGCACCTCACCCCGGTCCGGGGCCGAACCGGGGGCGGGGTGCGGGCGGGGCTACAGCTCGATGTCGCCCTGGCCGAGGTCGCCTTCGCCCTCGCCGGGGCCGTCCCCGTCCTCGTCGTCCTGCTCGACCAGGACCGGCGAGCCGTGGTGCGACCACAGCTTCCACTCGCCGTCCTCGGTGCGGCGGAAGAGGTTGGTGGCCACCACCAGCCCGCCGACCAGTGGCCCCGCGGAGCCGTCCGCCTCGGCGGGGCCGCCGCTGAGGATGTTCTCCGTGCAGCTGACCAGGGCCGTGTCGCCGAGTACGGAGATCTCCACATCGGTCAGGAAGAACTGGACGTACTCGGTGTTGGCCATGATCAGGGCGTACGAGCGCAGCACCTCGCCGCGCCCGGTGAGCACCGGCCAGCCGGGGTGGACGACGCGGACGCCGTGTTCGCCCTCGCCGCCTTCCGGGTCGGCCGGATCGTCGGACTCCTCTCCCAGCCACATCCGGGAGAGGGCTTCGATGTCGCCGCGTTCCACCGCGTCGTAGAGGGCGGTGTTGGCGGCCTCGACCGCCTCGATGTCCGTACGGGCGCCGCTCACGTCGCTGCCTCTGTCTCTGCCGGTGTCTTTGCCTGGGTGATCGTCGGCTGGGGGAGGGCGGGCAGGGCTTCGGCGGCCGACCGGACGGCATGTACGACCCGGACGGCGTCCGCGCTGGCCCGTACCTCGTGGACGCGTACGGCCCAGGCGCCCTCGCGGGCCGCCAGCGTCGTCACGGCTGCCGTGGCGGCGTCGCGCTCGCGGGCGGGCGGTGGGGGAGCGCCCTTCTCGTCGGCCAGCACCCGGCCCAGGAACCGCTTGCGGGAGGCGGCGACCAGCATCGGGTGGCCCAGTTCGGCGGTCAGCCGGGGCAGCGCCGCGATCAGGGCGAGATCGTGTTCGGCGCGCTTGGCGAACCCGAGGCCGGGGTCGACCACGATGCGGGCCGGGTCGATACCGCCCTCGACGGCGCGGTGGACCGACTCGGTCAGTTCGGCGAGGACTTCGCCGACGACATCGGTGTAGACGGCGCGGTTGTTCATGTCGATGCTCTGGCCGCGCCAGTGCATCACCACGAACGGGACGCCCGCCTCGGCGACGGCGGGCACCATCTCCGGGTCGGCCTGGCCTCCGCTCACGTCGTTGACCAGGACGGCGCCCGCCGCCACGGCCTGGGCCGCGACCGAGGCCCGCATGGTGTCGACGCTGACGACGACGCCCTCACCGGCCAGCCCGCGGACCACGGGCAGCACGCGCCGCAGCTCCTCGTCCTCGCCGACCCGTGCCGCACCCGGGCGGGTGGACTCACCGCCGACGTCCACGAGGTCGGCGCCCTGTGCCACCAGGTCGAGTCCATGTTTGATCGCGGCCTCGGTGTCGAACCATCGCCCCCCGTCCGAGAACGAGTCGGGGGTCACATTGACCACACCCATCACAGCGCAGCGGTCCCACTCGGGGAGGCCGTCCACGCGGCCACGCGTTCTCGCACCCATGCGCCCAGGGTAGGCGCCACGCCTTCGCGGGGCGGGACCGCCACCTGGTGGCCGCACCGTCCCGGCAGGGATCCCTCCCCTCACCGGCCCTCCTCGCGCCGCCGCAGGGGCCCGTTACGGGTGCCTCTTACGGGGTGCCTCTCCCGTGCTCCGGGGTGCCTCTCCCGTGCTCCGGGGCGGCTCTCCCGTACTCCGGGGCGGTCAGCCAGCGGTCGGGGAGCGCGGTGCGGCGGCCCGTGCGGGAGCGGTCGGCCTGGGCCTCCAGGAGGGCGAGGGCCTCGTCCGCGTCGCGGAGCCTTGCCGTCGTGGCCCCGTCGGCGCCGTGGTCCACGCTGACGTCGGCCAGGCGGTGCCGGCGCTCCCAGGGGCCCTGGGAGTAGCGCACGCTGAGCACCTTGGCGTGCGGGACCAGCGTGGTGCGCCGGGTGACCAGTCCCTCGCGGGTGACGAAGGCGCCTGGGGTCACCCCGTGCCCGTAGCCGCGCCGGACCATCGGGGCGCACCAGCGTGCCCGCCGGGGCGCGGGGGTGAGCGCGGCGACGGCGGCGTCCGGATCGACCCCGGGCAGTGCCCGGGTGAGCACGTCCAGGGCGTCCTGCCAGGTCGCGACGGGCACGAGCACGCCGTCCCCGTCGTCGTCCTTGCCGACGCCGGCGATCTCCAGATCGACCCGCACCCAGCCGCGCCGCCGCCACAGCAGCGGCTCGACGATCCGTACGGCCTGCACCCGACCGGGCGGTACCGTCGCGTGCCGCCGGTCCAGCAGGCCCGAGTCGAGCCGCAGCCCGTCCGGGGACTCGGCCACGGTCCAGTCGAACTCGCGGACGACCCGCCCGGCGCTCGCGGCCCAGCAGCCGCCCGCCAGGGGTACGGCCGCCGCCAGCACCGTCCACACGTTCTCCGTCGCCAGCCACAGCAGCGTCGGTACGGCGAGCAGCGCGGCCAGCGTCCCCCATCCGGCGCCCAGCAGCAGCACGCTGGCGATCAAGGTGCGTGCCGGGACCCGCAGCAGCTCCCGGGAGGGCGCCTCCCCCGCCTCGGGAGCGGCGTCGGGCGCGATGCCCGCCGCCCGGGCCAGCAGCTCGGCGCGCAGGGCGACGGCCTGCGGTTCACCGAGGTAGGCCAGTTCGTCCTTGGTGTCGGTGCCGACCGCGTCCAGCTTCAGCTTGGCCACGCCGACGACCCGGGCGAGCAGCGGACGGGAGATGTCGACGGCCTGGATACGGTCCAGCCGGATGTGCGCGGCGCGGCGGAACAGCAGCCCGGTGTGGATGCGTAGCTCGGTCTCGGTGACCAGGTAGCTGGTGCACCACCAGGACAGGAAGCCGTAGCCGGCGGCCACCGGCAGCAGTACCAGCAGGCCCAGCCCCACCCAGCCCGCGGTCAGCTGCTCGGACCACTCGCGGGCCTGCCGGAAGTCGTGCGCGGCGAAGGCCAGCAGTGCGGCGAGCGGCGCCCAGGCCCGCCGCCAGGGCGTGATCGGGTGCAGCCGGTTGCCCTCGGGCCGGCGCGGCAGGAAGCGCGGCCCGGCGGTGTTCGGCCGATCCGCGGTCACAGCCCCGCCGAACGGGCCTCGCCCAGCTCGGTGAGCCGGTCACGCAGCCGTTCGGCCTCCGCGGGGGCCAGCCCCGGAATGGTGGCGTCGGTGGTCGCGGCGGCCGTGTGCAGCTGGAGGCTGGCCAGCCCGTAGCGCCGCTCCAGCGGCCCCGAGGTCACCTCGACCAGCTGCATCCGCCCGTACGGCACCACCGTCGTCTCGCGCCACAGCACGCCGTGCGAGATGAGCAGGTCGTCGGCGCGCTCCGCGTACCGCCACGAGCGCCAGTTGCGGGCCAGCGCGCCCCAACCCCAACCGGCCGGCACCAGCGGCAGCAGCGCGAACAGCGCCCAGACCGGGCCCGCCGTCAGTGCGAGCAGGGCTCCCAGCGCCACGGCGAGCGGCAGCAGCCAGCCCAGCAGCACGAGTCTGCGCAGCGGCAGCAGCGCCCGCTCGACGCCGCGCCATTCGGGGCCCGGCCCGGTCGGTTCCGCCGATGTGGGGTCGGTCATGTGTTCAGCGTACGAGCGGGCGGCAGGAGGCCTTGTCCGTCTGAAGGAGGAAGCTGACAGGATGAGCGTCATGACTCAGACGGAGACGACCGTCGGTATCGGCGGTGCCGCGGAGAGCACCGACATGGTGCTCAACATCGGCCCGCAGCACCCGTCCACGCACGGCGTGCTGCGGCTGCGGCTGGTTCTGGACGGTGAGCGGATCGAGCATGCCGAGCCGGTGGTCGGCTATATGCACCGGGGCGCGGAGAAGCTCTTCGAGGCGCGCGACTACCGCCAGATCATCGTGCTCGCCAACCGCCACGACTGGCTGTCGGCGTTCTCCAACGAGCTGGGCGTGGTGCTCGGCGTCGAGCGGATGCTCGGCATGGAGGTGCCCGAACGCGCGGTGTGGACCCGCACCCTGCTCGCCGAGCTGAACCGGGCGCTCAACCATCTGATGTTCCTGGGCTCCTATCCGCTGGAGCTGGGCGGCATCACGCCGGTCTTCCACTCCTTCCGGGAGCGCGAGGAGCTGCAGAACGTGATGGAGGAGGTCTCCGGCGGCCGGATGCACTACATGTTCAACCGTGTCGGCGGTCTCAAGGACGACCTCCCGGCGGGCTGGCGGGACCGGGCCAGGCAGGCGGTGGCGGCCGTCCGCAGCCGGATGGACACCTTCGACAAACTGGTGCTCGGCAACGAGATCTTCCGGGGCCGCACCCGGGACGTCGGCGTCCTGAGCCCCGAACTGGTGCACGCGTACGGGGTGAGCGGGCCGATCGCCCGGGCGTCCGGCGTCGATTTCGACCTGCGCCGCGACGAGCCGTACCTCGCCTACGGCGAGCTGGCCGACGTGCTGCGGGTGAGCACCCGGCAGGAGGGCGACTGCCTGGCCCGCTTCGAGGTGCTGCTCGACCAGACGCACAACTCCCTTGACCTGGCCGACGCCTGTCTGGACCGGCTCGCCCAGCTGCCGCCCGGCCCCGTCAACCAGCGGCTGCCGAAGGTGCTCAAGGCCCCGGAGGGCGCCACCTACACCTGGACGGAGAACCCGCTGGGCCTCAACGGCTACTACCTGGTCTCCAAGGGCGAGAAGACGCCCCACCGGCTCAAGCTGCGCTCGGCCTCCTTCAACAACATCCAGGCGCTGACCCAGCTGCTGCCCGGGACGCTGGTCGCGGACATGGTCGCCATCCTGGGGTCGTTCTTCTTCGTGGTGGGCGACATCGACAAGTAGGCCGACCAAGTAGGCCGACAGTGCCTCGTGGGCCGACAGCGACACATGGGCGCGGGCCCGACCGGGGCCGAGCGGGGTCCCGGTCCCGCCGCCGGCCCCGCTGTCCCGTCGGGCTGCAGTCCCGTCAGGGCGCCGTCAGGTCGACGAGCGTGCCTTGCGCTTGCTGCGGCCGAAGAAGTCGAAGCCGCCGTCCGCGCCACCGCCGTCGCCGTCGCTGCCGTCCGGCGACCCCGAGGCGCTGGACCCGCTCACGTCGCTCCTGGCGTCTCCCGAGCCGGTGGCGCCCGGTCCGATGGCGGCCGGACCGGCCATGCCCGATCCGGTGGTGACCGATCCGGGGGCCTCCGGGCCGGAGGGGTCGGTCTTCTCCTGCCCGGCCGGCCGCTCACCCTCCGCCCGCGTGCGCGGCTGCGCCTGCGGCGGCACGACAGCGGCTGCCCGGCTGGCCCGCAGCCGCTCCTCCGCACGCTGCCGCACCGCGCTGCGGGCCAGCGCGTCCAGGGCCTCGTTCGCCTGCCGGTAGGTCAGCGGCGTCGGTGCCCCGGAGCTGTGCCGGTGGTCGGTGGCCGAGGTGGTGAGCGCCTTGGCCAGGCCCGTGGTGCCCGCCTCCAGCTCCAGCTGTCTGCGCCCCTCCAGGGCACTGGCCCGCTCCGTCTCGGCGTTGGCGTAGCGGCGCAGCAGATCGGCGTGTTCGGAGCGCAGCCGGGCCAGCTCGGCACGCTTCTCGCGGAGCTTGCCGTCCAGCTTGGTGCGGGCCTCGCGCAGCTCCTCGGCCTCGCCCTCCAGCTCCGCCTGCTTCTCCTCGGCCCGCCAGGCCGAGCTGGCCAGCTGCGCCTTGAGGTCGCCGACCTGTTTGCCCGCCGCGCGGTCCCAGCGGCGCAGCAGCACGGCACCGGTGACGGCGGCGGCCGCCGCTGCCGCGGCGAGCGCGCGCAGCGTGACCGTCTCCCAGTCGGCGACGCCCGGCTCACCGATCAGCCAGGCGCCACCGGCGCAGGCCAGCGCGGCCGCCGCCACGGACACCGGAGGGAGGCGGCGGTGCAGCGGCGGGGAATGGCGATGACGTCCACGTGGCATGGCTGGGAATTTACCGTGTGCCGCTGCGGGGACGACACCGGACGAACCGTGTCATGCGAGTCCCTTGCTCTTGAGGTAGTCCTCGGCCACGTCCGCGGGCTTCTCGCGGTCCTGGTCGACCTTGCGGTTGAGCTCGGTCAGGTCCTTGGTGGTGAGGGTGCGGGTGAGCTTGCCGAGCGCCTCGGCGACCTTCTTGCCGCCCGCGTCCTTCGCGTTGACGACCGGCACGATGTTGTCCGCGTTCTGGAGCTTCTTGTCGTCCTTGAGCAGCACCAGGCCGAACTGGTCGAGGGTGGCGTCCGTGGTGGTCGTCAGCACCAGCTGGTCCTTGCCGTCCTTGACGGCCTGCTTGGACTGGCTGGTGCCGACGCCCTTGGGATCGATGCCCTTGACGTCGATCCCGTAGGTCTTCTCCAGCCCCGGCCGGCAGAACGGGCGGGTCTCGCACTCGTCGCCCGCGGCGATGGTGACGCGCTGCTTGGATTCGCCCAGGTCGCTGAGGGTCTTGAGGTCGTGCTTGTCGGCGTAGTCCTTCGAGACCGCGAAGGCGTTCTGGTCCACCGCGTCACCGGCCTCCAGCACCTTCAGCCCGCGCGGGCCGGCCAGCTTGCGCAGCGCCTCGACGGTCTCGTCCGCGTCGCTGGAGGCGACTGGCTTCGCCTTGGGGCCGTTCTTCTTGGCGTTGAGGAACTCCGCCATCGTCGCGGCGTACTCCGGTACGACGTCGATGCGGCCCTTTTCCAGCTCGGGTGCGTACAGCTCGCGGTTCTTGACCTTCTTGACGCTGGTCTTGTAGCCCGCCTCGGACAGCACTCCGGCGTAGAGCTCGGAGAGGATCTGCGACTCGGTGAAGCCCGCCGAGCCGACGACCAGGCTGCCCTTGCCGCCGCCGGAGCCGGCGTCCTCCTTCTCCAGGTCGTTGCCGCCGCAGGCGGCCAGCGAGAGCGCCAGTGCGGTGACGGCACCGCCGGCGGCGAGGGCGCGCCGGGTGACCGCTCTGCGCCCGGTGGTGGTGTGCTGCCCGGTCGGGTCGTGCTGCGCGGCGGTGGGGTGCGCGCTCCGGGAGGTGCGGTAGGGGGCCATCATGCGTCCATTCGTCCAGGTGTGGTTCGTGGTGGGGCCGTCAGGTGGGCGCCGGGCTGCGGGCGGGCCGACGCCGCATCGGATCCAGGAGTCGTTCGGCGAGGGTCAGGGTGCGCTCGACCAGCAGCGCCAGGACGGCCACGAGCAGCGCGCCCGCGACCACCTGCGGTGTGTCGTAGTTGCCGAACCCGGCCGTGATCAGCCGGCCGAGACCGCCGCCGCCCGGCAGCGCGGCGAGCGTCGCCGTGGCGACGAGCTGCACCGCGGCGGTCTGGACCCCGGTCATGATCAGCGGAAGGGCGAGGGGGAGTTCGACCTGGCGCAGCAGCTGCACGCCTGTCATCCCCATGCCCCGGGCCGCCTCGACGACCTCCCGGTCGGCCTCGCGCACTCCGGTGTAGGCGTTGGTCAGCAGGGGCGGCAGCGCGAACAGCACCAGCGCCACGATCGTCGCCCAGTCGCCGTACCTGCCCAGCGGGCCCATCGACAGCAGCACCAGCACGGCGAAGGTGGGCACGGCGCGGCCCGCGTTGGAGAGGTTCACCGCCAGTGCGCCGCCCCGCCCCACATGGCCGAGCCACAGCGCGAGCGGGAGCGCCAGCGCGCAGGAGAGCAGCAGACACACACCCGTCAGATAGATGTGCTCGCCCAGGCGTTGGAGCACGCCGCCGTCGCCCGTCCAGTGGGAGCCCGTCGTCAGCCAGGTCCATACGTCGGTGAGGATGCCCATGCCGCTCAGCCCGCCTTCCCCACCAGGTCGTGTGTGGAGGCGGCGGTCGGTGCCGACGGGCCGCGTACGGCGCGCTTGCGGGTACGCGCGCGGGTCCAGGGCGTCAGCACCCGCTGGAGCCACAGCAGCAGCAGATCGGCGACGACCGCCAGCACGACGCAGATGGCCGAGGCCGTCAGCACCTGTGCCTTGAAGAAGCTCTCCATACCGTCGTAGATGAGATTGCCCAGCCCGCCGTAACCGACGATCGCGCCGACCGTGGTCAACGACACCGCGGTGACCGTGGCGATCCGTACGCCCGCCAGCAGCGCGGGCAGCGCCAGCGGCAGCTCCACCTCGAACAGCAGCCTTCCCGAGCCGTACCCCATGCCTCGCGCGGCCTCCCGGGCCTCGCCCGGCACCGCGTCGAGACCCGCCAGGATGTTGCGCACCAGCACCGTGAGGGAGTACAGCACCAGCCCTGTCACCACTACGGCGGCCGACAGTCCGAAGACGGGCAGCAGCAGCGCGAACATCGCCAGCGAGGGGACCGTGTAGAGGATCGTCGTCACCGCCAGCGCCGGGGCGCGTGCCGCTCGCCAGCGCCGGGCCGCCACCGCCAGCGGCAGGGCGAGCAGCAGTGCGATGGCGATGGAGAGCGCGGTGATCCAGATGTGCTCCACGGTCGCGTCGAGCAGTTCGCTCTGCCGGGTGCGCACATACTCCCCGCACAGCCACTCGTTCTGCGCGAGGCAGCCCTGCGGGCCGCCTGCCGCCGCGCTGCTCATACCGGTCACCTCCCTGCGCCGTACGGTCCTCGACTAGGTCCGGGCGTCATGCAACGACGACGGCCGACCCTATCCCGGCGGACTGACAATCGGTCCGCAGTGCAGTACCCCGGAAGCACACCGTTCATCCTCTGGGCCGAGGATTGTCGGTGGCGCGTGTTTCGGTGTGCGGTACGCCCGGAACAACCGGAGAGCCGGGCGTACCGGCCGGAGACGAGGATGGGGCAGATGATTCGCTTCGAGAACGTGGCCAAGCGCTACCCCGACGGGACCGTCGCCGTGGAGGGGCTCTCCTTCGAGGTGGCCGAGGGGGAACTGGTCACTCTCGTCGGCCCTTCGGGCTGCGGCAAGACCACCACGATGAAGATGGTCAACCGGCTCATCGAGCCGACCGAGGGACGCATCCTGGTCGACGGTGCGGACATCGCCCGCGCCGAACCGGTCGAGCTGCGCCGCCGAATGGGCTACGTCATCCAGCAGACCGGGCTCTTCCCGCACCGCACCGTGCTGGACAACACCGCCACCGTCCCGCACCTGCTGGGCTGGTCCAAGGCCCGTAGGCGCGAACGCGCCCGGGAGCTGCTGGACCTGGTGGGCCTGGACCCGGACGTGTACGGCGACCGCTACCCCGAGCAGCTCAGCGGCGGTCAGCGGCAGCGCGTCGGCGTCGCCCGTGCGCTGGCGGCCGACCCGCCCGTGCTGCTGATGGACGAACCCTTCGGCGCCGTCGACCCCGTGGTGCGCGAGCACCTGCAGAACGAGTTCCTGCGGCTCCAGTCGCGGCTGCACAAAACAGTGCTGTTCGTCACCCATGACATCGAGGAGGCCGTCCGCCTCGGCGACCGCATCGCCGTCTACGGAGAGGGCCGCATCGAGCAGTTCGACTCGCCCGCCACCGTGCTGGGCGCTCCCGCCTCCCCGTACGTGGCCGACTTCGTCGGCGCCGACCGCGGCCTCAAGCGGCTGTCGGTCACCCCGATAGAGACCGGCGATCTGGAGCAGCCGCCGACCCTGCATCTGAGCGACGGGCTGTCCGAGGCGACCGCGCGGATGGCGACCGACGGCGCCCGCTGGGCCGTCGTGCTGGACGGCGCCGACGAACTGCACGGCTGGGTCTCCGCCGCCGCCCTCGCCGAGGCGGCGGTCCGCGACGCGGACGGCTCGGGCACGGTCGGCGACCACGCGCGGCGCATGGAGGCGTGGCTGCCGCTGGGCTCCTCACTCAAGCAGGCGTTCAGCACGATGCTCCAGCAGGACGCCGGCTGGATCGCCGTGCTGGACAAGTCGGACCGGTTCGTCGGCGTCCTCACCCCGGCCAAGCTGCACGAGGCGCTGCGGCGTTCGGTCGACGCGGACGCCCGCGCGGTGGCCCGCCAGGACGTCGAGCTGGAGACGATCGAGAGCTCCTGAGGCAGCGGGCCCTGCTCAGTCGGCGGCGAGGTCGTTCAGCGCTTCCAGGACGCTGCGGTGGAAGGTGGGGAAGGCGTACATCATGTCGCGCAGCGTCGCGGTGGGCACCGCCGCGCGGACCGCGACAGCGAGCCCGTACAGCACCTCGCCGCCCATCGGCCCGGCCGCCGTCGCGCCCACCAGGATGCCGCGGTCCGCGTCCTCCACCAGTTTGACCAGGCCCTCGTTGCCCGCCTTGTGGATCCAGCCGCGGACCCCGGCGGGCAGCTGGGCCAGCCCGGTGCGTACGGTCAGCCCCCGCTCGCGTGCCCTGGCCTCGGTCAGCCCGACGGAGCCGATCTCCGGGTCGGTGAAGGTCACATGGGGCACCGCGCGGTAGTCGGCGCCGGGACCGGGCTCGCCCAGCCCCGCCTCGGCGAGGATGGCGCGTGCGGCCACTTGTGCCTGGTAGACCGCCACATGGGTGAAGGCGCCCTCGCCGACCAGGTCGCCGACGGCCCACACGCCGGGTGCGGCCCGCAGGTGCGCGTCCACCTCCACCCGGCGGGCGTCCTGCGCCAGGCCCAGCGCCTCCCGGTCCAGCGCGTCCAGCCGGGGCCGCCGCCCGGTGGCCACCAGCAGCCGTTCGGCGGACAGTTCCGCACCGTCCTCCAGGGTGAGGGTGAAGACGCCGTCCGCGTACCGCGCGGCCTTGGCACGCGCGTCGGTCCGTACGGTCAGGCCCTCCTCGCGCAGCACCCGCAGCAGCAGGTCACCGGCCTCCGGCTCCTCCACCGAGACGACTCGTGCGGACGCCTCGACGAGGGTGACCCGGGTGCCGAACCGGGCGTAGGCCTGGGCGAGTTCGACCCCCACCGCGCCCGCGCCCAGCACCAGCAGCGAGGCCGGGGCCTCGGCGGCGGAGACGGCCTCCCGGTTCGTCCAGTACGGCACCTGGTCGAGGCCGGAGACCGGCGGCACCGCGGGGCCGCTGCCGGTCGCCAGGACGACACCGCGTCGCGCGGTGAACGTCTCCCGCCCCGTCCCGCTCTCGACCTCCACCCGGCCCTGCCCGGTGAACCTGCCGCGACCGCGTACGAAGTGGCCGCCCTGGCCGGTGAACCGCTCGACTGCCGCGGTGTCGTCCCAGTCGGCCGTCGCCTCGTCCCGGATGCGTACATGGACGGGAGTGAAGTCCGGCTCCACCCGGGTGCTGCCCGCCATGCCGGGCACCCGCCGCGCCTCGGCGAGCAGATTGCCGGCCCGGACCATCATCTTGCTGGGCACACAGGCCCAGTACGGGCACTCGCCGCCCAGCAGTTCGGCCTCGACGCCCACCACGTCCAGGCCCGCCTCGGCCAGCTGCCCCGCCACCGCCTCGCCGCCGGGGCCCATCCCCAGCACGACGACATCGCACTCCCGCGCCATACGCCCGGCCTCCTCGATCGTGGGCCCGGCCGGATGCCACCGCCCCGCGTCGGACCGTGCCACGCCCTGCGGCGAGCATAAGAGCCACCGCCGCCGGGAGCATCCCGCACGCCGGTCCCGGTGGCCACGCCCTACGGCAGCCCCGGCGCCGGCCCGTACGCGCCTTCCACCTCGAACCCCGTCTCGCACCCCACCTCGCACACCAGCCAGCCGAAACCGCCCAGGCCCCCGGCGTCCAGCAGCTCCGCGGCCTCGCCGGCCGCGCTCAACTCCCGCACATACGCCGCGGGGTCGCTGCCGGCCAGCGAGAGCGCGGGGCGGCGTCCTGTCACGCCCAGCGCACGCAGCGCCGCCCGCTGGGTCAGCAGCGTGGTGGCGCCGGGCGCGGCCGCGGCCACCGCGTCGAGGGCCACGTGCGAGGTCAGATCGCAGGAGCCGTCCGGTACCGGGCGGCACTCGTGGCCGTCCCGGAAGCCGGTGAGGGTCCCGAAGGGCGGCCGGGCCGCCTGCTCGTGCCCGTAGTCGACGGCGACGGCCACCCCCCGGTGCAGGGCGCTCGCCGCCCGCGCCCACGCGGCGTCGCGCGGGTGCCCGATCTCGGCCCGTGCGCTCTCGCCCGCGCCTTCCAGCGGCCACCAGCGGGTGAGCCACGCGGCGTCGTCGTCCGCCACCGGGGGCCCGAGCCGCTCGGTGCCGTCCGGCTCCACCAGCACCAGCCGCGCGGTGCCCGCCGCGTCGTTCTCGGCGACGTCCACGGGCACGTTGTCCAGCCACTCGTTGGCGAACAGCAGGCCCCTCAGCGCTTTCGGCCCGGGCAGCTCGTGCTGCCAGCCGATCGCCGGGTCCAGCCCTGCGGGCCGCTCCCGGCGCTCGACGGCGAGCGGACGCAGCCGGCCCACCACCTCGGCACCGGCCGCCTCCCGCTCCCACAGCGCCGCCAGCACACCGGTCAGCAGCTCCCCCTCGCCGGCCCCGACGTCCACCAGGTCCAGCGGCTCGGGGTGGCCCAGGGCCTCGTCCACCCGCAGCAGGAGGCGTGCCACCGCCTCCGCGAAGAGCGCGGAGGCGTGCACGGAGGTGCGGAAGTGCGCCGCCGGCGTCCGGTGGGAGTAGAAGCCGTGCGGCCCGTACAGTGCGCGTTCGGTGGCCGTGCGCCACCCGGGCGGCTCGGAGCTCATGGGCCTCACCGTTTCATGCCCCGCGCCGTGGTCACGGCCGCACGGTGCTCGCCTGGCCGCGCCGCCGGGCCGGTCTCACCGTTGGTGCGGACCCCCACCCTCCACCTTCCGGAGTATGCGCGGCAGCCAGGGATCGGCCGTCCGGTTGACCCCTGCACGTACTCGACCTGCATACGCTTAGTTACGTGAACCGGCTCTACGACTTCATACGCAGGCACCCCACCTGGGTGGACAGCCTCTGGGCTGGGTTCCTGCTGATGCTGTCGTCGGCGTGGATCATCGCCGCCTTCACCGCGCCCCCCTCCCCCCGGGACCCGGCGCCGCTGCCGCACGAGACCGGCCAGCAGATAGCCATGATCCCGATAGCCCTCGCCCTGAGCCTCGTGGTGGCGCTGCGGCGGCGGGCACCGGAGAAGATGCTCCTGCTGGCGACGGGCACGGGCGTCGCCCAGCTGATCTGCGACGTCGGCCCCTTCCCGGGAAACTTCGCCTTCCTGGTCATCATCTTCACCGTCGCCTCCCGGCACACCCGCTGGGCCTCCCGCTTCGCGCTGGCGGGCGCTCTGCTGGCCCCCACCATCGACACGCTGCGCTGGCCCGACCAGCCGAACGAGAGTGTGTCGGCCGAGATCTTCGGCACGCTCTTCATGACGCTGGCGTTCGTGATGGCCTGGGTGCTCGGCGACTCACTGCGCACCCGGCGCGCCTACTACCTGCAGCTGGAGGAGCGCGCCAAGCGGCTGGAGAAGGAGCGCGAGGCGCAGGCCAAGGTGGCCGTCGCCGCGGAGCGTGCCCGGATCGCCCGCGAGCTGCACGACGTGGTGGCGCACAACGTGTCCGTGATGGTCGTCCAGGCCGACGGCGCCGCCTATGTGCTGGACAGCTCGCCCGAGCAGACGCGGATGGCGCTGGAGACCATCTCGGGGACCGGTCGTCAGGCACTCGCCGAGATGCGCCGTCTGCTGGGCGTGCTGCGCAGCGGCGACGCCGGCAAGCGGGACGGGGACGAGTACGTGCCGCAGCCGGGTGTCGAGCAGATAGCCGATCTCGTCGAGCAGGTGCGCGGCGCCGGTCTGACGGTGGACTTCAAGGTGCAGGGCGACCCGCATCCGCTGCCCAGCAGCGTCGAGCTGACCGCGTACCGCATCGTCCAGGAAGCGCTCACCAACACCCGCAAGCACGGCGGCCCGGACGTGGGTGCCACGGTGCATCTGTGCTACGGCGACGGCGAGCTGTGCGTACTGGCCGAGGACGACGGCCGCGGCGCCCAGCACGAGCTGTACGAGGGAGGCGGGGCCGACGGCCTCGGACACGGCCTGATCGGGATGCGGGAGCGGGTCGGCATGGTCGGCGGCGCGCTGGAGGCCGGGCCCCGCTCCGGCGGTGGTTTCCGCATCCGCGCGGCCCTTCCCCTCAAGGGCGCAGACTGAGGCCCCACCGCGACCCGTCTTCGATCTTCGGCCTACTCGAGAAGGACCCCACATGACCATCCGTGTGATGCTCGTCGACGACCAGGCGCTGCTGCGCACCGGGTTCCGTATGGTGCTGACCGCCCAGCAGGACATGGAGGTCGCGGCGGAGGCGAGCGACGGCGCGGAGGCGCTGGCGGTGCTGCGCGAGACGCCGGTGGACGTGGTGCTGATGGACGTACGGATGCCCAACGTCGACGGGGTGGAGGCCACCCGGCGGATCTGCGAGGGCGGCGAGGGCGGGCCGGGCAGCCCCAAGGTGCTGATCCTGACCACGTTCGACCTGGACGAGTACGCCTTCTCCGCGCTCAAGGCCGGGGCGAGCGGGTTCATGCTCAAGGACGTGCCGCCCGGCGATCTGCTGGCCGCCATCCGTGCCGTGCACAGCGGCGATGCCGTGGTGGCGCCCAGCACCACCCGGCGACTGATCGACCGGTTCTCCTCCGTGCTGCCGGCCACCGCCTCGGAACCGGTGGCCAAGGAGCTGCGCCGCCTCACCGAGCGCGAGCGCGAGGTCCTCACCCTGATCGCGCAGGGCCTCTCCAACGGCGAGATCGCCGCCCGGCTGGTGCTCTCCGAGGCGACGGTGAAGACGCATGTGGGCCGGATCCTGGCCAAGCTGGGGCTGCGGGACCGGGTGCAGGCGGTGGTGCTGGCGTACGAGACGGGACTGGTGCGGGCGGGAAGTTAGCGCAGGACCGTCTCCAGGAAGTCGCTGCCCAGCCGTCCCACCGTCTTCAGGTCGAGCTGGTACTGCACATAGCGCCCGCGCCGTCGTGCGGTGATCAGCCCGGCCTTCTTCAGCACGGACAGGTGCCGGGAGACCTCCGGGGAGCTGGTCGAGTAGTGGTCGGCCAGCTCCGAGGTGGTGTAGGGGCCCCGCGCCAGACTCCGGCACAGCAGCATCCGCATGGGGTGCGCCAGTGCCTCCATCCGCAGCTGGAACTGCTCGACGGAGAGTGCCCCCGGCACCTCGCGCGCCGCCAGCGGGTAGTGCACGACAGGCCGCCAGCCGGGCCGGTGCAGCACCAGCAGATGCGGCCACTGGTGGACGGACGGGATGAACGTCACTCCTGGGCCGACCGCGGGGTCCACGGCTGTGGCGCGCGCGCTGACGAGCTTGTCCACGGAGATGACCGAGCACCGCTCGTCGGTCGAGAGCGCCGGTGAGACCGCCTCCAGGGTCGCCGCCAGCCCTCGGCGACGCAGCAGTTCGCTCTTTTCCCGTGCGTCAGCGGTCAGCTGGCCGCGCACCCGCTTCCAGGTGTCGGCGAAGAACGCCTGCTCGCAGTCCTCGAACAGGCGCCGCATCCAGGCCCGCACGGCGGGCGGATCGTCCAGCAGCCGCTGGGTGAACCGTCGCTGCTGCGGTCCGCGCGCGGACGCCAGTTCGACGGCGCGCTCCCGCAGCGCCGCGTCGGACAGCGGCGAGGGCATCGCCTCGGACGTGTACTCGGCGCCGCAGGTGAACTCCAGCGCGGCCGTGACGAACTGCTCGTCGTCCAGCTTGTCGAGCAGGTCCAGGTCCTCGGTGAGCGTCGCACCGGGCTGTACGGAGGCGTCCCGTAGCCCGGCGAAGCCCATCAGGATGTCGGAGAACGTCGTACGCCACAGGAAGTCGCCCTCGCACAGCCGGTCGGCCAGGTCCGGCTTGAGGGAGGCGTTGATCGCGGTCGCCCAGCCGTGCGCCCCGGGGTGGTGCCCGGGCTCGGACAGGGTGTGCAGCGCGGTGCCCAGTTCCGCCAGCGGCGAGGGGGCGAAGACGATGCGCTCCTGCGGCAGTCCCGCTATGTCGATGGTGACGCTCATGTCCCCATACTGCCTCGCTGGTCAAGCGCCATTTTCCGCTCCGGATCCGGTCCGGCCCCGGCCCGGTGTCTTCCCCGATTGACGAGGCTGGTCAATCGGGAGGGGGTGGATTGACCAGCCCCGTCAATTCGCGTGCTCCTGTGCGCTGTGCGTCGCACTGTCGTCCACATGAGCATCACTGAGCAGTACGCATTGGACACCTGGCGGCTCGGCTCCCAGCAGCAGGCGCCGCCCCCGGCCCCCGGCAGCCACGAGGCGAAGCTCCTGTGGGCGTGGTGGGTGGCCCGCAAGGAGGCGCGCGACCAGCTCGGCCCGACCGCGCGGGGGACCGGCACCCGGACCCCGCGCCGACGCGCGCGGAGGGCTTAGCATGGCGTGGTCTCGTCCGGTACCGGCAACTGAGCGGACCGGAACGCATACGGAAGGCCACTTTCGTGAACGCACACCCATCCCACCCCGCGGGCGGCCCGCCGGGGCCCGATCCATCGGGCCCGGCACGGGCCGAGGACCGCCCGGCGCGGCTGTCCGTCGGTGTCGTCGGCGCCGGCCGGGTCGGCCCGGCGCTGGCGGCGGCGCTGCGGCTGGCCGGGCACCGCCCGGTGGCGGCCTCCGGCGTCTCGGACGCCTCCCGGCGCCGCGCGGCCGAGCTGCTGCCCGGCGTGCCGCTGATGGACCCGGCGCAGGTGCTGGCCCGCTCCGAGCTCGTCCTGCTGACCGTGCCCGACGACGCGCTGCCGGATCTGGTGTCCGGGCTGGCTCGGACCGGCGCCGTCCGCCCCGGGCAGCTGATGGTGCACACCTCCGGCCGGTTCGGTATCTCGGTGCTGGAGCCCGCGCTGCGTGCCGGGGCGCTGCCGCTCGCGCTGCATCCGGTGATGACGTTCACCGGTACCGCCGTGGACGTGCAGCGGCTGGCCGGCTGCGCGTTCGGGGTGACGGCGCCCGACGAGCTGCGGCTGGCGGCCGAGGCCCTCGTCATCGAGATGGGTGGCGAGCCGGAGTGGGTCGCCGAACAGGCCCGCCCGCTCTACCACGCGGCCCTGGCCATCGGCGCCAACCACCTGGTCACCCTCGTCAACCAGTCGATGGACCTGCTGCGCGCCACCGGTGTGCAGGCCCCCGACCGGATGCTCGGCCCGCTGCTGGGCGCCGCCCTGGACAACGCCCTGCGCTCCGGCGACGCCGCATTGACCGGCCCGGTGGCGCGCGGCGACGCGGGCACCGTCGCCGCACACGTCGCCGAGCTGCGCCGCAGCGCTCCGGAGACGGTGGACGGCTATCTCGCGATGGCCCGCGCCACCGCCGACCGCGCGCTCGCGCACGGCCTGCTCAGGCCGGAGCCCGCCGAGGCGCTGCTGGACGTCCTCGCGGCGGCGAGCACGCCCGGCGGCAGCAGCCCGGACGACCGCCCCTCCGCCACCGGCCACGACGGCGCCGGCGGCGGTGACGGTGACGCCGCCGGCGGCGACGAGGACGGGGAGGCGGGCGCATGACGCCGCGAGTCGTCGGTACGGCGGCCGAGCTGCGCGCCCTTCCCCGCGGGCGGGCGCGCGCCGTCGTCATGACCATGGGCGCCCTGCACGAGGGCCACGCCGCGCTGGTGCGTGCCGCGCGCGAGCGGGTGGGCCCCGAGGGACAGGTCGTCGTCACCGTCTTCGTCAACCCGCTCCAGTTCGGCGCGGGTGAGGATCTGGACCGCTACCCGCGCACCCTGGACGCCGATCTGGAGATCGCCGGCAAGGAGGGCGCGGACGTGGTCTTCGCGCCGTCCGTGGCCGAGGTCTACCCGGGTGGCGAGCCCCAGGTACGGATCTCCGCGGGGCCGATGGGCGCCGTGCTGGAGGGCGCGTTCCGCCCCGGGCACTTCGACGGGATGCTCACCGTCGTCGCCAAGCTGCTGCACCTCACGGCACCGGACGCGGCGTTCTTCGGGCAGAAGGACGCACAGCAGCTCGCCCTCGTCCGCCGCATGGTGCGGGATCTGAACTTCCCCGTGGAGATCGTCGCCGTCCCCACCGTCCGGGAGGACGACGGTCTCGCCCTCTCCAGCCGCAACCGCTATCTGGGAGAGGGCGAGCGCGCCAGTGGCCTCGCCCTCTCCCGCGCCCTGCGCGCCGGTGAGCAGGCCGTGCCGCGGGGCCCGGCGGCGGTCCTTGCCGCCGCACGGCAGGTGCTGGAGTCCGCCGCCGGGCACGACGGCCTGGACGTGGACTATGTGGCGCTGGTCGATCCCGAGGGCTTCGCCGAGATCACCGACGACGCCTGGCGCGGTGCCGCGGTCCTCGCCGTCGCGGCCCGCGCGGGTGCGACCCGGCTGATCGACAACGTCCCCCTGCACTTCGGAGAAGCGCGATGACCGCCCACGGCCGGACCTGCGAACCCGTCGGACCCGGCATAGCCGGCAGCGCGCTGCCCGCGCCCGCGCCGGGCTGGACGATCGACGCCGACGTGGTCGTCGTCGGCTCCGGTGTCGCGGGACTGACGGCCGCGCTGAACTGCTCGGCAGGCGGCGCTCGTACCGTCGTGGTCACCAAGGCCCGGCTGAACGCGGGGTCCACCCGCTGGGCCCAGGGCGGTATCGCGGCGGCGCTGGGCGAGGGCGACAGCCCCGAACAGCATCTCGACGACACGCTGGAGGCGGGCGCCGGGCTGTGCGACGAGGACGCGGTCCGCACGCTGGTCACCGAGGGCCCCGCTGCCGTACGGCGGCTCATCGCGGCGGGCGCCGCTTTCGACCTCTCCGCCGAGACCGGCGAGATCGCCCTGACCCGCGAGGGCGGCCACCACCGCAACCGCATCGCCCATGCGGGCGGTGACGCGACCGGCGCCGAGATCTCCCGCGCCCTGGTCGACGCCGTGCGCGACCGGGGTATCCGCACCGTCGAGAACGCACTCGTCCTCGACCTGCTCAAGGACGCCGACGGCCGTACGGCGGGCGTCACGCTGCACGTCATGGGCGAGGGCCAGCACGACGGCGTCGGCGCCGTCCGTGCGCCCGCCGTCGTACTGGCCACCGGCGGCATGGGCCAGGTCTTCGCCGCGACGACCAATCCGGCGGTCTCCACCGGCGACGGCGTCGCTCTCGCCCTGCGGGCCGGCGCGGAGGTCTCGGACCTGGAGTTCGTCCAGTTCCACCCGACGGTGCTCTACCTCGGCCCCGACGCGGAGGGCCAACAGCCGCTCATCTCCGAGGCGGTACGCGGCGAGGGCGCCCACCTGGTCGACGCCGCCGGGGTCCGCTTCATGCAGGGCGCCCACCCCCTCGCCGAGCTGGCGCCGCGCGACATCGTCGCCAAGGGCATCATGCGGCGCGCGGCGGAGCAGGGCACCGACCACATGTATCTGGACGCCCGGCACTTCGGCGCCGCCATGTGGGAGGCCCGCTTCCCCACCATCCTGGCCGCCTGCCGCGCCCACGGCATCGACCCGGTCACCCGGCCGATCCCGGTCGCCCCCGCCGCCCACTACGCCAGCGGCGGTGTCCGCACGGACCTGTCCGGGCGCACCACGGTCCCCGGCCTCTACGCCTGCGGGGAGGTCGCCTGCACCGGTGTGCACGGCGCCAACCGGCTGGCGTCGAACAGCCTGCTGGAGGGCCTGGTCTTCGCGGAGCGGATCGCCGCCTCGGTGCTCGCCTCCGTGCGGACGCCTCCCGGCCCCGTGGCCGGCGACGGCGCGGTCGGCAGCGGCACGGTCGGCAACGGCGCGGCCGTCGGCGG
>NZ_JAGPXJ010000097.1:0-27067 GCF_018070605.1 Streptomyces sp. B15 | reverse complement strand
GGCACGGCAGCCTCGTCAGGACGGCCGCGCAGCTGTCAGATCCCGAACGCCGGCGGGTACTGGATCACCCCCGACGGCACCGGGCCGACGTGCGCGTCCAGGGTGAGGGCCATCATCGCCTCGTCCGGCACCTCGATCGGGGCCCGGATCCCGAACCGGGAGGCGGGCACGAATCCGAACCTCGGGTAGTAGTCGGGATGCCCGAGCACGAGCACCAGATCCTCGCCCTGGCTCCGGGCGGCCGCGAGTGCCGCGCGGATCGCCGCCGAACCGGCGCCCGTCCGCTGATACGCGGGCAGCACCGCACAGGGTGCCAGCGCGAGTGCCGGGTGGCCGTCCACGTGGCAGCGAGTGAGGAGGGCGTACCCGACCGGGGTGCCGTCGGGGGTCTCGGCGAGCAGGCAGAGGCCGTCGATCGACGCTGCCGGATCGGCGCGCAGCGCCTCGACGATGCCCGCCTCTTGCGGGGTCGGGAAGGCCGCGAGGGTGATCTCGCGGAGCGCCGCGGCGTCGTCGGCGGAGCCTGCGGCCGCGGCGCGGGTGGTGAAAACAGCCGTGGGTGGTCGAGACAACGGGAACACCTTCGTGAGGAGGGGTCCCGGTGCTGAGGAGGGGGTACGCCCCCCTGGTGTCGGCGGGCGCGCCCCGGGCTCAGTTCAGAACCGGGACCCGGGAGATGAGAACTGTCCGGGCACCGCGTGTCGCGGCGATCTCCACGGCAACCATCGACTCATCTCCCCGTTCGCTCAGGCCGGTGCCCCGTCGAGCACCATCGCGCGGAGGCTAGCACGCCTCCGGGAGGGCGCCGAGGGGATTTCTGACGCCGTCCCCGGCCCGCCGTGACGGTGGGCGGACCGGGGGACCGTGTGACTGGTCAGTACCAGCCGTGTGCGTTGTGGAAGGCGAGTGCCGCCTCCCAGGAGCCGTACCGCTCCTTGACGTAGCGCTCGGCACCGGCATGCTGTTCGGCGACCGTGCCTCTCCCCCACGGCTGGTCGGTCTGGAACAGCCCGTGGTATTTGCCGTTCTGCGCGTTGGGGTTGCCGCTGGACTCCCGGCGGATGATCTCCGCCTTCGCCGCGCTCTCCGCCATGGAGGCGCCCGGGGCCGCCTGGCCCGTGGAGCGGCTGCTCTGTGGTGCCTGCTGCGGCTGTGGGGCCGCTTCCTGGGCCGGTGGCGCCTCTTGGGCCTGTGGTGCGGAGTCCTGCTCGGCGCTGGGCGGGGCCGCCGTGTCCGGAGTGGTCGGTGCGGGTGGAGGTGTGGCCTCGCCGACGGTCAGACGCTGTCCGGGATAGATCAGGTCGGGGTCGGCGAGCCCGTTCCGCTCGGCCAGTTCGTGCCAGCTGGTGCCGTGGTTCTGCGCCACCTCGGAGAGGGTGTCGCCGGACCGCACCTCGTAGCTGTTGGTCGTGGAGGCCTGACGCTGCGGGGCCTCCGTGTGCGTGTGCGTTTCGGCTGACTGTCCCTCCTGCGCGAAGGCGGGTGCGGCCGGAACGGCAACAGCGGCCGCCGTGAGGACGCCGAAGGTGGCGATCTTGGTCTTACGCATCTGAATCAAGTCCTTACCGTCGAGCCCGAAGACTCTCTGTTGGGGTCAGAGGAAAGCCCGTCAGGGCCGTAGCAAACTCCGTCAGACGCGCTCCGGGCCGACGATCCGTTCTGCTTTGCCGATCTTTCACTCGTCCAGAGGTACCGGGCGTCCCCGATGGGCGGTATCTGGACACGGTTGGCCCGTCACCACGCGACAATCCGACCGGCATGCCGTCCAGGCGAGGGGAACGGGCGGGTGTGTATCGCGCCGAGTTGTCCGGGGACGGCCAACCGCCTGCCCGTCCCGGGGAGCGGCGCCGGGGTGCGGTCACCGGAACGCCGACCCGCGCCCTTGACGACAGGTGCGAGCCACCGTGTGCCCGTACGGTCCGAAGAGGGGGGCGGGCGCCGAACGGGCAGGATGCCGCCCGCAACGGGCGCCTTCTCTCTGCCACAGTTACCGAATCGGCTGGCCAGAAGAGCTTCCGGCTGTGCGGGAAACGGGCAGAAGCGGTCATGATCTTCTCGACCGGGAGACTGGCCGTGTCCACTCAGGGCCGGTACAACTCTCCACACGGACAGGAACGGGCATGTCCGTGACCGAACGGAGAGGGGCGACGGGGCCATGAGTGCGGCGGAGCGGCAGCGGCAGATCGTCGGAACGGCGCGGCGGCTGGGCTCGGTCGAGGTGGCTCAGCTGGCCGAGGAGTTGGGTGTCGCCAAGGAGACGGTGCGCCGCGATCTGCGCGTACTGGAGGAGCACGGCCTGCTGCGGCGCACCCACGGTGGCGCCTACCCGGTGGAGAGCGCCGGATTCGAGACGACACTCGCATACCGCACCACCATGCATGTGCCCGAGAAGCGGCGGATCGCCTCGGCGGCCGTCGAACTGCTCGGGGACGCCGAGACGGTCTTCATCGACGAGGGCTTCACCCCACAGCTCATCGCCGAGGCGCTGCCGCGGGACCGGCAGCTGACCGTGGTGACCGCCTCGTTGCCGGTGGCGAGCGTGTTGGCGACGGCCGGCGACTTCACCGTGCTGCTGCTGGGCGGGCGGGTGCGCGGTGGCACGTTGGCGGCCGTCGAGCACTGGACGACCAAGATGCTCGCCGGGTTCGTCATCGATCTGGCCTTCGTCGGCGCCAACGGCATCTCCCGGGAGCACGGGCTGACCACTCCGGATCCGGCGGTCAGCGAGGTCAAGGCGCAGGCGATGCGGGCCGCGCGGCGGCGGATCTTCGCGGGGCTGCACACGAAGTTCGGCGCGGTGAGCTTCTGCCGCTTCGCGGAGGTGGGCGACTTCGAGGCGCTCGTCACCTCCACGAGCCTGCCCGCACCGGAGGCACACCGCTACGCGATGCGCGGGCCGCAGGTCATCAGGGTCTGACCCCGCTCCTTCCCCGCTGCCTCCCCGTTCGTACGGGCCGCCGCACCACGCGCCCGTGATTGTCGTAATGTCACGATTCGCCAGGAGTTCATATGCGCTGTCAGAGCAGTCCGCAGGGCCGGATACGCAGCCGACCACGCCGGGTCAGGGCGGTCAGGGCGGGCACCGCCGCCGCCACGGCGAGCGCGCTGCTCGCGCTGTCCGCCTGCGCGGGGGCGGGCGCCATCGGCTCCGGCGGCGACACGATCAACGTCCTGATGGTGAACAACCCGCAGATGCTGGAGCTGCAGAAGCTGACCGCCAAGCACTTCACGAAAGAGACCGGCATCAAGGTCAAGTTCACGGTGCTGCCGGAGAACGACGTCCGCGACAAGATCAGCCAGGACTTCGCCAACCAGGCCGGACAGTACGACGTCGCGACGCTCAGCAACTACGAGACACCGATCTACGCCAAGAACGGCTGGCTGCGCTCCCTTACGCCGTACACCCGCAAGGACAAGGGCTTCGACCAGCAGGACATCCTCCCGCCGGTGCGCGAGTCGCTCAGCGGTGAGGACGGCCAGGTCTACGCGGAGCCCTTCTACGGCGAGTCGTCCTTCCTGATGTACCGCAAGGACGTCTTCAAGAAGGAGGGGCTGAAGATGCCCGAGCGTCCCACTTGGCCCCAGGTGGCGAAGCTCGCCGCGAAGGTGGACGGCGCCGAGCGCGGTATGAAGGGCATCTGCCTGCGCGGGCTGCCCGGCTGGGGCGAACTCATCGCCCCGCTGACCACGGTGGTGAACACCTTCGGCGGGACCTGGTTCGACAAGGACTGGAACGCACGGCTGAACGACCCCGCGTTCCGGAAGGCCACCAAGTTCTATGTCGACCTGGTGCGCAAGCACGGCGAGTCCGGCGCGGCCCAGTCCGGGTACGCCGAGTGCCTCAACAACATGACACAGGGCAAGACCGCCATGTGGTACGACGCGACGGCGGGCGCCGGCTCCTTGGAGAGCGAGAAGTCCAAGGTGAAGGGGAAGATCGGCTACGTTCCCGCACCGGTCGTCAAGACCGAGAGCTCCGGCTGGCTCTACACCTGGGCCTGGGGCATCCAGAAGACGAGCCGCAACCCGGACAAGGCGTGGAAGTTCATCTCCTGGGCGTCCGGCAAGGAGTACGAGAAGCTGGTCGGCAAGGAGTTCGGCTGGGCCAACGTCCCCGCGGGCAAGCGGGCCTCCACCTATGAACTGCCCGAGTACAAGAAGGCGGCCGGTGCCTTCCACGAGGTCACCCGCGAGGCCATCACCAACGCCAGGCCCCGGGACCCGGGGGTGCAGAAGCGCCCCACGATCGGCATTCAGTTCGTGGACATTCCGGAGTTCTCCGATCTGGGCACCAAGGTCTCCCACGAGATCAGTGCCGCCATCGCGGGCCGCCAGTCGGTGGACAAGGCGCTGCGCAAGGCCCAGCAGCTGGCGCAGGAGGTCTCCGACGAGTACGAGGGGCGAGGCCGATGAGCACTCCGACCACCACTCCGGCCCCGGGCGCGCACGACGAGGAGCGCCCGCCGGCCGCCCGCACCGCCACCGCCGCCCCCAAGGGCCCGCCGAACCGGCTGCGGGGCTGGGTGACCCGCGCTCCGCTGCTGCCCGCGCTGGTCTTCATGATCGTCGTCACTCAGCTGCCGTTCGTGGCCACGCTGGTGATCTCGTTCTTCGACTGGAACGCGCTCTACCCCGAAGCACGCTCCTTCGGAGGCTTCGAGAACTACCAGGAGGTGCTCAGCGATCCCGAGCTGCGCGACTCGGTGGTGACGACCGCGCTGCTGACCGCCGTCGTCGTGCTGGTCAGCCTCGTTCTCGGGCTGCTGCTGGCGCTGCTGCTCGACCGCAGCTTCCGGGGGCGCGGTGTGGTGCGCACGCTGCTGATCGCCCCGTTCCTGCTGGTGCCGGTGGCCGCGGCGCTGCTGTGGAAACATGTGCTCTACAACCCCGAGTACGGGCTGTTCAACGGTGTCCTCAACTGGCTGTTCGGCGAGAAGGCGCCCCAGCCGAACTGGGTGTCCGAGATGCCGCTGGGCGCCGTGCAGGTGTCGCTGATCTGGCAGTGGACGCCGTTCATGATGCTGATTCTGCTCGCGGGACTGCAGAGCCGTCCCGCCGACGCCATCGAGGCGGCCCGCATCGACGGAGCCGGGGCCTGGCAGATCTTCCGCTATCTGACGCTGCCGCATCTGCGCCGCTATCTGGAGCTGGGGGCGCTGCTGGGGTCGATCTACATCGTGCAGAACTTCGACGCCGTCTTCACCATCACCTCCGGCGGTCTGGGTACCGCCAACCTGCCGTACACCATCTACCAGACCTTCTACCAAGGCCATGAGTACGGCGTGGCCTCGGCCGCCGGTGTGCTCGTCGTCATCGGCTCCCTGGTCATCGCCACCCTCGCGCTACGGGTGGTCTCGTCCCTGTTCCGCGAGGAGGTCCGCGCATGAGCGCCCTGACCGCAGGCGCACCCGAGGCGGCACCGTCCGCCGCGCCACCGAAGGCTTCGGCCATGGCACCGCGAAGCGTCCGCCGGAAGAATGCCGCGCTGGGTCTGCTGGCCTGGGCGTGCGGGCTGATCTTCGTGCTGCCGATCGCCTGGATGGTGCTCACCTCGCTGCATTCGGAGTCGGACGCCGCCACCAATCCGCCCTCGCTGGCCGCGCCGCTGACGCTGGACGGCTACCGCGAGTTCTTCAGCGCGGGCGGCGGCGCCGGGCCCTGGCCCGCGCTGGCCAACTCGCTGATGGCCTCCGTCTTCTCCACCCTGTTCGTGCTGGTGCTGGCGCTGCCCGCGGCGTACTCGCTGTCCATCCGGCCGGTACGCAAATGGCGGGACGTGCTGTTCTTCTTCCTGTCGACGAAGATGCTGCCGATCGTCGCCGGACTGCTGCCGATCTATCTGTTCGCGAAGAACACCGATTTCCTCGACAACATCTGGCTGCTCATCATCCTCTACACGTCGATGAACCTGCCGATCGCGGTGTGGATGATGCAGTCCTTCCTCGCCGAGGTGCCCTCCGCACTGATCGAGGCGGCGCAGATCGACGGGGCGCGGCTGCCCACCGTCCTCACCCGGGTCGTCGCGCCGGTCGCCGCGCCCGGCATCGCCGCCACCGCGCTCATCTGCTTCATCTTCTCCTGGAACGAGATGCTGTTCGCGCGGGTACTCACGGGGGTCGTGGCACAGACCGCGCCCGTCTTTCTGACCGGCTTCATCACCAGCCAGGGGCTCTTCCTGGCCAAGGTGTGCGCCGCGTCTCTCGTGATCTCCCTGCCGGTGCTCGCCGCAGGGTTCGCCGCCCAGGACAAGCTGGTCCAGGGCCTGTCGCTAGGAGCTGTCAAATGAAGGCCGCACTCGTCGAGTCCGTGGGCAAGGTGTCCCTGACGGAGATTCCCGACCCGACCCCCGGGCCCCGCGATGTGGTGGTGAAGGTCGCGGCGTGCGGGTTGTGCGGCACCGATCTGCACATCCTGCAGGGTGAGTTCGCCCCCTCGCTGCCGCTGGTTCCCGGGCACGAGTTCGCCGGGGAGGTGGTGGCGCTGGGCAGCGAGGTGACCGAGCTGGCCGAGGGCGACCAGGTGGCCGTCGACCCGTCGCTGTACTGCCACGAGTGCCGCTACTGCCGTCGCGGTCACAACAACCTGTGCGACCGGTGGGCCGCGATCGGGGTGTCCCGGGCGGGTGGTGCCGCCGAGTACGCCGTGGCGCCTGTCGCCAACTGCGTCCGGCTGCCCGAGCATGTACGCACCCAGGACGCCGCGCTCATCGAGCCGCTGTCCTGCGCGGTGCGCGGCTACGACGTGCTCAAGAGCCAGCTCGGGTCGCATGTGCTGATCTACGGTTCGGGCACCATGGGGCTGATGATGCTGGAGCTGGCCAAGCGAACCGGTGCGGCGAGCGTGGACGTGCTCGACCTCAACCCGGACCGACTGGCCACCGCCCGCAGCCTGGGGTGCAGCGGGGCGGCGGCGAGCGCCGAGGAGCTGGACCGGCCGGAGGGCTGGGATCTGGTGGTGGACGCGACGGGCAACGCCGCCGCCATCCAGGACGGCCTGGGACGGGTCGCCAAGGCGGGCACCTTCCTCCAGTTCGGCGTCTCCGACTACGCGACACGGGCCACCATCGAGCCGTACCGCATCTACAACCAGGAGATCACCATCACCGGCTCGATGGCCGTGCTGCACAGCTACGAGCGGGCCGCCGAGCTGTTCGCGGGCGGGATACTCGACCCGGACGTGTTCATCTCGGACCGGATGCCGCTGGCCTCCTACCCGGAGGCGCTCGGCCGCTTCGCGGAGGGGCTGGGCCGCAAGATCGTCGTTGTTCCGTGAGGGAGTGAGCGCTGCTGGGGAGGGCTGCCCCGTTCTGCGCGGCGCAGTCTGCGGGTCCGTTGTGGCTGGGCGCGCAGTTCCCCGCGCCCCTTTCGGGGCGCGGGGCAGGCCTCAGAGGCAGTCGCGGGGCACCTCCTCGTTCCAGGTGCGGGAGAAGACACGGTTCCCCCACTCGTAGGCGTCCAGCGTGGCGTGCACATGGAACGCGCTGTCGGTGCAGGTCAGCACCGTGCGGGTGACGGTCTTGGTCTCCCAGCCGTCCCGCCGGAACCTCATCGTCCAGACGGACTCGCCGGCCACGGAGGTGAAGTCGTCGGCGACCGCCGTGTACCGCTCGTAGGCGCGGCGGCCGACATCCAGTCCGATGTGGTCCAACCGCTCCAGGCCCCGGTCCTTCACGATCTCCAGCTCGTGCTGGTAGCCGATCAGGTCCCGCTTGACGTCCCAGCGTTCCTCGGGTGGCACGAGCGTGGTGGTGGTCAGCGGGGGTGCGCCTTCCGGCTCGCCGAAGAGGCCGCGCGGCGCCTCCCCCTCTTCCTGGGGGGTGCGAACCGGCAGCGTGAGCGTACTGGAGTTCTCGTACACGCTCAGCAGCGACGGCTTGGGCGGCGGCCAGGCCAGCGGCCAGTAGGAGGTGGACAGGGACAGCCGGATGCGGTGGCCCGGTGGGAAGGCCTGTGCCACCCCGTTGAGGTGCACGGTGGCCCGGTAGCGGCGTCCCGGCTCCAGCGGCTCCGGATCGCCGGTGCCGCTGTGCCGGGTGAGGTTGAGCAAGCCGTACGTGATCCGGGTGGCGCTGCCGTCGGGCGCCACATCGGACAGCCGCGCGGCGACCTGCGCCACCGGCTCGGTGACGGACAGCTCCAACTCGACGCTCGGTGAGCCCAGGATCTCCACCCGTTCGGTGAGGGGCTCGGTCTCGAAGACCAGTGAGCCGCCGTCCTCCTCCCGCTGGTCGTACGGCAGATCAGGGGGCGCGTTGTAGGAGGCCCACTTACCCGCGAACTGGCCGACCGACAGCGGCGAGCGCACCGTCAGCGCCGCCGGTGGCTCCTCGTCCCGCTGCTCCCCGTGCTCCTGCTCCTCGTGCCCCCGCTCCTCCGGCCGGCCGATGCGGTACCGGGAGAGCGGGTGGACCACCCGCGAGACATACGGCGAGGGCCACTCGGGTTCGACCACCCACCGGCCGGGCCGCTGTTCGTAGGAGGTGGACGGGGGCACGCTGTCCTGCATCCAGGTGCTCAGCATGGGTCCGTCCATGACGCCGTTGTCCTCGCCCTTGAGCCAGTGGTCCCACCAGCGGACGACTTCCTGGAGGTAGCCGATGGCCGGACCCGGCCGGCCCAGGTGCGGGAACTTGTGCGACCAGGGGCCGATGAGGCCCTTGCGCGGCACGTCCAGGTGGGCGAGGAGCCGGGTGACGGCGTTGGAGTACCCGTCGGCCCAGCCGCTGGAGGCCAGTACCGGGCAGCGCACCGCCTGGTAGTCCTCGCACACCGAGGCGTGCCGCCAGTAGTCGTCGCGCCGCTGGTGGCGCAGCCACTCCAGCACCCACGGCTCGCTGCCCTCCAGCCGCTCGTGCCACATCCGGCGCCAGCGGTCGCCGACAACGGCCGGGTCGGGCGGGCAGGTGCTGTAGGCGAACATGGTGCCCGCCTCCGCCAGGTTGTCCGAGAGCAGTGTGCCGCCCATGTAGTGCATGTCATCGGCGTACCGGTCGTCGGTGAACGAGGCGATGACGATGGCGCGCAGGCTCTCCGGCTGCCGTGCCGCGACCTGCAGGGCGGCGAACGCGCCCCAGGAGATGCCCATCATCCCGGTGTTGCCGTCGCACCATGGCTGCGCCGTGAGCCATTCGAGGACGTCCTCCGCGTCCCGCTGCTCCTGCTCCAGGTACTCGTCGCCGAGCACCCCGTCGGAGTCACCGGTGCCGCGCAGGTCGACGCGGACGCAGACGTAGCCGTGGCCGGCGAGATAGGGGTGGTGGATCGAGTCCCGTACGGCGGTCAGATCGCGCTGCCGGTAGGGGATGTACTCCAGCACCGCCGGCATGGGCTCCTCGTCCGAACAGATGGGACGCCACACCCGGGCCGACAGCCGCGTGCCGTCCGGGAGCGGCACGGTGACGGGCTCTTCCTTGGTCTCGTAGGGCAGATTGTGCACGCTGCGCATGGGCGCGGTCTCCGCTCGACGTTCGTGCTGCTGTCCCGCGCGATCAAGCGGGCCGGGTCTGGCCGGAGGCGCTGCCGGAACCGGTCGGCGCCGTACCGTGCAGGCCCAGGGCCGCTATGGCGCGGTCGTACTTCTCGCGCAGTTCGTTCTCGTCCTCCCCGGCGGTGAAGATGTGCGCGAGCTCGTAGCTGTAGCTGTCCTGCTGTGAGAGGTTCCGCAGTCGCTGGCCCTCGTCGGGCACCACATCGATGCGTACTCCGGGGATCTCCTCCTCCACCCTGGCTATCTCCTCGGCGGAGGGCACCTGATGGGCCACTCCGTCGGTGAACCAGCGGTGGTACCACTTGGCCGCGCACAGATAGGGGCCGGCGCGGTGCGGCAGGGCGGGGTCGCGGCCGAAGGCGAGGGCGAGCATGCAGTGGTGGTTGGGCACGCCGTCGACGTAGTCGAACAGCTCGGCGTGCGACTGGGAATGGCGCGGGTTGATCTCCAGCAGCTTGATGTCGTCCTGCCCCGGGTCGTAGAAGAACTCGATGCTGAAGGTGGCCGAGTCCATTCCGATCTGCCGGATGACACGTGTGGACGCCTCGGCCAGCCGCTCCTGCACGGGTTCGGGGAGCCTGCTGGGATACTGGTGGCGCAGAAAGGAGGGCGTCTCAGGGTAGTTGATGGAGTCCAGCACCCCGTAGACGGTGACGGCGCCCCGGTGCACATACCCCTCGACGGCGACCTGGAGACCGGTCATCCGCTCCTCGGCGAGACAGACCATGCCACCCACCCGGGACATCTCCTCGGGGAGTTCGATCTGGTCGAGTATGTACTCGAACGGCCTGCCGAGCCGGCCGATGCCCTCGCGGATCTTGTCGACAGCCGCCCGGAACTCCTCCAGGTCCGCGACGCCGTAGGCCAGCTCCGAGGAGTAGGACAGCGCCGGCTTGACCCACATGGGGAAGCGCATCCCCTCGGGGGGCTCCGGCTCCGCGGCGTCCAGGTCCACCTTGCCGAACCTCGGTATCTCGTCGATGACCTTCTGCTGCTCCAGCCTGCTCCAGTACTTGTGCTCGCACTTGACCACCGATTCCAGGCTGGTGCTGCGCGTGCCGTACCGCTCGGCCAGGAGCGGGATCATGGTGCTCACGGGGAAGTCCCAGTACCCGACGATGGCGTCGATGCTGCCGTCGAAGGAGTCCAGAACGGCCCGCGCCCGCTCCAGCAGGTCGGGCACCGACACCTCGTCCTCCTGCAGTTCCCCGGGGGTCAGCAGCGGATGGAAGCGGTAGCTCGCCGCGCCGGGAACCGCTTCGAGGGTGGTGCGGTTGGCGTCGTCCATGCCCAGGACGAAGACGTTCTTCTTCTCGTTCGCGGCCGCGTTGGTCACGGCGTCGTCTGCGGTGTTCTCGGATATCGACACGTGCTCTCTCCACGTCGGTGTGCGGTGGTCCCGGGCGGGGCCCGGGGCCGCCGGTGCACTGGCCCGACCCCGGCAGCCGGGACCGGGTTGCCGACAGCGCAGCGGGGAAACGTGCCTGTTCGTCAGGGCGCGGACAGCGAAAAGGCGGCGGGGCCAAGTCGCTCAGTCGCGGTCGAAGAGCACTGCAATCAAGGCCCGTGCTGCGACCGCGATTGCGAACCGAGAAGCGATCTCGGCCAGCCACGACTTCTTCTCCTTTGTACCCATACCACACCTCCTCCTTCGGCAAGGGGCTCCCCCTCGCTCCACGCCGATGTGAGGTGTTGGCCGTTCCAGAGTACGACGCGGGCCTCCCGCTTGCCTCGGTTTCCGGTCTTCGGCGCCGTGGCCGTGCGGGAGTTGCCGGTGCGTCCTGGCCGCCGGACGCGGCCTCGACGGCGCGGCCGTGACGGGCATCAGCACTCTTTCGATCAGTCCTTTTGTCGACTTGACCGACATTCCGGCTGTCGTACCGAAGCTCTGCGCCGTAGGTGGTGCCGGGGACCGTGGCTCGTTGCCGATCGCAGGCTTGGTCGTTGAGGCCAGTACGCATCCGGAGCAGCGGGTTCCGGGACGACGAGAGGAGAACTCTTGCCACGGAAGAGCATGGCCCTGGCAGCGGCCGTCGCACTGAGCAGCGTGCTGTTCACCGCCGGGCAGGCCACCGCAGCGTCCTCCGCCCAGCGTGCCGACCGTCCGCCCTTCCCGTACGCCGACTGCGTCAAGGAGGTGAAGAAGCAGCACAAGGCCACCGACCGCAGGGCCAGGGAGGTGTGCGACATGCTGGTGAAGAAGGGGTGGATCAAGCCGCCGAAGTCCTGATTGCGACGAAGACGCCCCCGACGGACCCTCCCCGTGCTGTCCGACGGGGGCGCTTCAGGTGTTCCGCCCGCGGGTGAAGCCGCACCCCCTGCACCGCGGTCCCGCGCTTCCGTCCCGGCCGCTCGGTCAGTCCCGGTTCCGCGCGCGGCCACCGGACCCCGGATGCGCGCGGCCACCGGACCCCGAATGAGCGCGGCCACCGGCCCCCGGCAGGGTGTCGAGGAGGGCCGTCGCGCAGTCCTCGACGAGGGCTTCGGCGTGCGCGGGGAGGGTGCCGCCCTCGCGCAGATGACGCCGGACGACGGAGAGGGGGAGGTCGACCAGCGCCAGGGTCAGTCGCTCGACTGCCTCGGTGTCCTGGACCCCCAGCGTCGCGGCCAGTGAATCGAGTTCGCCGAAGATCCGGCGGTTGCCGCGCTCGGCCCGCGACCGGTACTCCTGGGCCCAGCCCTCCCGGCCGAAGTCGCCGGGCCCGTAGAGCAGCAGGCGGGTCTCCTCCGGGTGGGCGCGGCTCCAGGCGACGACGTGCCGTGCGGCGGCCCGCCCCGCTTCCCGCGCGTCGTCGTGCGCGGCGAGGACGCGCGCATAGCTGTCCTGGAAGCGCTCGACGGTACGCAGCCACACCTCGGCCAGCAGCGCGGACCGTCCTGCGAAGCGGTGGTACAGGGAGCCGCTGGGCGCGCCTGCCTCCTTGGCGACCGCTGCCATGGTCACGCCTGCCGGCCCGAAGGAGGCCGCAAGCCGGACGGCGGCGTCGAGGAGTTGGTCGGTGTCGAATCGGGGTGGCCTCGCCATGCCCGGGAGGGTAGCCTGCCCGTATTAGAGAGGTCTCTCTAATACGAGTCCCTGATCCGGCTGCGGAAACCCCCGCTCGCCGGTTCCGGCCCACGGAGGTCCCATGGATGTCTACAACGTGCACGAACGGCTGCTGTCCGCAGCGCCGAGCCGGGTGGGTGCCCTGCTCGACTCGCTGGCCGGCGACGACGACCGGCTGTGGCCGCGCGGCGGCTGGCCCCCGATGGTCCTGGACCGGCCCCTGGAGGAAGGTGCCACCGGAGGACACGGCCCGGTCCGCTACACGGTCGCCGCGTACGTCCCGGGAACCTGGGTGCGCTTCGCCTTCACCGCCCCCCGGGGCTTCGACGGCTTCCACGAGTACGCCGTACTCGCGGCGGACGGCGGCCGCACCCTGCTGCGGCACACACTGGCGATGCGGGCACACGGCTCCGCACGCCTCACCTGGCCGCTCTTCTGGGGGCCGATGCACGACGCCTGCCTGGAGGACGGCCTCGACCGCGCCGAGCACGCCTGCCAAGGCGCTGTCGCACGACCCGCGCGCCACAGTGCGTACGTACGCGCCCTGCTGCGGCTCGCGAGCCGCAGCAGGCCCGGCACCGAAGGTGACACCGGCCTCCGGGGAACGGCAGCAGGGCGGCAGGGTGGCGGGAGCGGACGCGGGGTCGCATAGCCTGGTTGCCAGGAGGAGAGTTCCGTGACCGTCTCAGGACCCCGTCCCGCTCCCGAGGGACACGCAAGGGAAGCGGCGCACCCACGCCCCGCCGGGCAGGAGCAGATACGCGAGTGCGTCCTGCTCAAGCACGGCGAGGTCTTTCTGCGCGGCCGCAACCGCGCCCGTTTCGAGGAGCTGCTGTACCGCAATCTGCGGGACGCGCTGCGCACGCTGCCCGGCTCGACGTGGGTGGAGAAGGGCCGCAGCGTCACACTGGTGGGCGGTGACCTCCCGCTGGACCAACTCGTGGACTGCGTACGCCGCGTGATCGGCTTCAGCCTCGTGCAGCCGGCCGTACGCATCCCCAGCACCGTCGAGGACATCGGCGCCCACGCGGTACGCGCCCTGCTGCGCGTACGGGAGGAGCGGACCGGCGGGTGTGGCGAACCGAGTTTCGCCGTACGCGCGAAGCGGCGGGACAAGTCCTTCCCGCTCACCTCCTCGGTCCTGGCCGCCACCGTCGGCGAACGGGTACGGCTGGAGACGGGGGCGCGGGTGAACCTCTCGGCGCCGGACGTCGAGCTGGCCGTGGAGGTGGACCGGCACGCCAGCTATCTGTCCTGGCGCCGGATGCCGGGTCAGGGCGGGCTGCCGGTGGGCTCCAGCGGCCGGGCACTGGCCCTGCTCTCGGGGGGCTACGACTCGCCGGTCGCCGCCTACCGGGCCATGCGCCGGGGGCTTGCCTGCGACTTCGTCCACTTCACCGGCGCTCCGTACACCAACGCCTCCTCCGTCTACAAGGCGTACGCGCTCGCCCGCGAGCTCAACCGCTTCCAGCCCGACCGGGCGCTGTGGGTGGTTCCGTTGGGCAAGGCGCAAAAGCAGCTCGCGATCGCGGGAGCGGGGCGGCTCCAGGTCGTCGCACAGCGTCGGCTGATGGCGCGGACGGCCGGCGAGCTCGCCCGGCGGCTGGGCGCCGAGGCGCTGGTGACCGGGGACAGCCTGGGGCAGGTGGCCAGCCAGACGGTGGCCAACATGGCGGCCGTCGACGAGGCGGCTTCGGTGCCGCTGCTGCGCCCGCTGCTGGGCTGGGAGAAGCAGGAGATCATCGACGAGGCGCGGGCCCTGGGCACCGCGGATGTCTCGGTGCTGCCCGACGAGGACTGCTGCTCGCTGCTCACCCCCCGTCAGGTCAGCACCCGGGCCCGGGTTCCCGACCTGCAGCGGGTCGAGCGCCGTCTGGAGCTGGACGAGCTCGTGGAGGAACTGCTGGCGGGTGCCTGGTCGTTGGAGCCCGGCGCCGACCCGGCGACGGTGGGCGCCGCCGGTCCGGCGCACAGCTGCGAGGCGTGACACCGGTCCGGGCCCGGACACGGCACGGTCGAGGACGCCCGGAACCCGGCCAACGGTAGGCGGCACTCGGCTCACGGGTGCGGCCGCCACCGGCCTCGGATCACCTTGCGGACAAACCGTTCTCGCGGGCGGCGCGGGTGACGCGCACGTACGCGGCCGACACCGCTCGGCGCAGCCAGTCGGGCAGCGGCCGGTCATGGGTCGCGCGGGTCAGCAGCGCGGCGATCTCCCGCACCTTGGTGTTGGTGTGCTGGGAGGTGTCCACGAGTATCCGCCAGGCGGTCTCGGGACCGCAGTGCCAGGAGGCCATCAGCACGCCGCGCGCCTGGTCGATCACGGGACGGCTCTCCACCGCCTTCCGAAGCTGTGCGACCTCCTCCCGGAGCCGGCGCGCCTCGGCGGCCGGGAGTGACTCGTCCACGTCCCCGGCCCCCTGGTCGTGGTCCTCGGACCCCTGGTCGTGCCCGGCGGACCCGGCTTGCGCACCGCTGTTCGGCGCGGCGTCGCGGCCGTCGGCGCCGGCTCCCGAGTGGGTGGTGTGAACGGCCCCCACACTGGACACCCGTGCGCCCATCCGCGTCGGTTCGGCCCAGGAGCGGGCGCGGTAGCGCCCCGGAACCGGCCCGGGCGGGACCGGGCGCGCGTCTTGCCGCGTCGCCGCACGAGGCGGCGCGGCACCACCACTGGGCCGGGACGGCGCCACGGGGAGACTCATCGCACCTCCGAAGACAACTGTTGTCGTGCAGCACATATGTGCCTGCCCCCGACGGCCGTCCCGCACACCTGTGAGCCCACACACCTGGTGAGCCCACGCACCTGTGAGTCCGCGCGCCTGTGAGTCCGCGCGCCTGCGAGGGAGCGGACACCGGCCTCGCGGCGGCCTCCGGCTACGGTGGCGGAAAAGATCGACCCGCCGGGAGAGATCCCCCGTGGCGAAGGAGCCCAGCCGTGTCCCGTACCGAACCGTCCGTCCTGGTCAGCACGGACGGCCGCGCCGGCCGCCTCGTCCTCAACCGGCCCCGCGCGCTCAACGCTCTGAACCGGGAGATGGTCGACCGTCTCACCGAGGCGCTCGACGCCTGGGAGCGGGACCCGGCGGTGGAGACCGTCGTACTGAGCGGCGCCGGCGAGCGGGGACTGTGCGCGGGCGGCGACATCCGCGGGATCCACGAGGACGTCCGGCGAGGCGGCGGTACGGAATCGGCGCGGTTCTGGGCCGCGGAGTACCGCCTCAACGCCCGTATCGCGCACTACCCCAAGCCGTATGCCGCGCTCATGGACGGCGTGGTGATGGGCGGAGGCGTCGGGGTGTCCGCGCACGGCGACGTCCGCGTCGTCACCGAGCGGGCGAAGGTCGCCATGCCGGAGACCGGCATCGGCTTCGTACCCGATGTGGGCGGCACCTGGCTGCTGTCGCGGGCGCCGGGCGAACTGGGCACACACCTGGCCTTGACCGCCGGTGCGGTGGGCGCCTCGGACGCCCTGCTGTGCGGGCTCGCCGACCACTTCGTGCCCGCCGAACGGCTCGCGGAGTTCACGGCAGCGCTCGCCCACACCCCGCCCGCCGAGGCGGTGACGCGGTACGCCGCTGCCGCTCCCGCGGCCGAACTCGCCCAGCACCGGGAGTGGATCGACGCCTGCTACAGCGCCGACAGCGTCACGGAGATCCTGCGGCGGCTGCGCGACCACGGGGGGACGGCGGCCAAGGAGGCCGCGGCGGCCATCGAGTCCAAGTCGCCGACCTCCCTCAAGGTCACGCTCGCCGCGCTGCGCCGGGCACGCGGCCTTTCCTCGCTGGAGGAGGCGCTGAACCAGGAGTACCGCACCTCCGTGGCCGCGCTCTCCTCGCCGGACTTCGCCGAGGGCGTGCGGGCGCAACTCATCGACAAGGACCGCAGGCCGCGTTGGTCCCCGGCCACGCTCGACGAAGTCACCGAGGAGCAGGTGGCACGGCATTTCGCCGTCCCGGACGGCGGGGACCTGGGGCTCGGCGTGTGAACCTGGTGCCGACTGTTGGAAATCGCCGGTGGCCGATGCACAGTAAATGCGCTACTTGTGCGTTCCTCACATCGCTTTCGTGACAGAATTGACTACACATTCCCCCTCCCGTGTTGCACGCTTGACCCCGTGCTTCCCAGGAGAGGGGAACGATGGACAAGCGGTACGAAATATTCTGTCTCGCGGACCGGTATTTCTACGACACACCCGACCGCTTGTCGGATTCCATATCGAGCACCCCGCCGGGCGAGGCGGCGCAGCCTGACGAGGCCACCGAGCCGGAAAACACCGTGGACCCGGGAGAATTCCCGGTGGCACGTCGCCCGGTGCCCGCCGGCTGGCGGCAGACCCGGTCAGGCGACTGGCTGGAGCTGCGCCCACTGACGGGAGAGTTCCCGTTGCAGGGTTGGAAGATTCATGCGTCGGCCACGCTCGACAACGCGGACGAGATCGGCACAGCCGTCTGGGACCACTGCGTACCACGCCGCATCCCTTTCAAATTCGTTCCGCACCGCACCCAGCTGTACCTGCGCAACGCGAAATACGCCGGACGCGGTACGAGCGGTAAATTCGCCACCATCTATCCGGCCGACGAAGAACAACTCGAGAACATTCTTCGCGAGTTGGGGGAGATACTCGGCGGCAAACCGGGCCCGTACATCCTGACGGATCTGCGCTGGCGCGAGGGGCCGCTGTATGTGCGGTACGGGGGCTTCGCGCCGCGGTTCTGCGTCGACGGCCGGGGCCGTCTGGTGCCCGCCGTGGCGGATGCGCACGGCCGGCTCGTACCCGACCGCAAGGACCCGGCCTTCCGGGTGCCGGACGGCGTGGAGCTGCCCGCCTTCCTCCGTCCGCAGCTGGCGGCGCGTGCAGCGGCCAGCGTCACGGATCTGCCGTACCGCATCGAGCGGGCGCTGCACTTCTCCAACGGCGGTGGCGTCTACGGCGGCACCGACACCCGCGACGGGAGCCGGGTCGTGCTCAAGGAGGCCCGGCCGCACGCCGGGCTCGCCGCCGACGGCGCCGACGCGGTGGCGCGGCTGGAGCGGGAGAAGGCCGCACTCGACCGGCTCGCCGGGCTGCCGGTGGTACCGGACGTACGCGACTGGTTCGAACTGGACGGGCACCGGTTCCTGGTGATGGAGGAGTTGGCGGGCCAGACCCTCAATTCCTTCTTCGCCAGGCGTCATCCGCTGCTGAGCGCCGACCCCGACCCGGAGGCGGTGGCCGAGTACACCGAGTGGGCCCTGCGGATGCACCGGCTGGTGGAGCAGGCTGTGGCGGCGGTGCACGAGCGGGGCATCGTCTTCAACGACCTGCACATGTTCAACATCATGGTCGCGCCCGACGAGCGATCCGTCGCACTGCTGGACTTCGAGGCGGCAGCGCCGGCGGCCGACGATCCGCGCCAGATCGTCGCCCACCCCGGCTTCATCGCCCCGCCCGACCGCTCCCGCTACGACATCGACCGCTATGCGCTGGCGTGTCTGCAGCTCGCGTTGTTCATCCCGATGACGACGCTGCTGGCCGTCGACCGCGGCAAGGCGGCACACCTGGCGACGATCGCCGCCGAACAGTTCCCCGGCATCCCGCGGGAGTTCCTCGCCGAGGCGGTCGAAACCATCGAGGGCACCGACACGGCGGCCTCGGCCTCCCGGGCCGTCACCCGAGCGGCCACCGTCCTGGCACCCGCCGACTGGCCGACGGCGCGCGAGGCGATGACCCGGGCGATCCTCGCCTCGGCCACCCCCGAACGCGACGACCGGCTCTTCCCCGGGGACATCGAGCAGTTCGGGGCCGGCGGCGGGCTCGGTGTGGCGCACGGCGCCGCCGGAGTGCTCCTCGCGCTCGACGAGACGGCCGCCGGGCGGTATCCGGACGGTGAGGAGTGGCTGCTGCGGCGCACCGATCCCCCGCCGCGCGGCACTCCGCTGGGGCTCTACGACGGACTTCCCGGCGTCGCCTGCGTACTGGCCCGGTTCGGACACACGAAGCGGGCGCTGGAGCTGACCGAGCGGGTGCTGGACGAGAAGTGGCAGCGGCTGGGCAGCTCGCTGCACAGTGGCCTCGCCGGTCTCGGTCTCGCCCTGGGACAGCTCGCGGACGACACCGGGGAACAGCAGCTGCGCACGGCCGCCGTCGAGGCCGCCCGGCTGCTGGCCCAGCGGCTGGACGAGCCCGACGACGGTGCCCCGGGCGCCGACAAGACGGGCCTGCTGCACGGTGCGACGGGAGCGGCGCTGCTGTTCGTGCGGCTGTACGAACAACACGGCGACTCCGCACTGCTGGACCTGGCGGAGCGTACGCTCAGCCGCGACCTGGCGCACTGCGTCCTGGACAGCTCGGGCACCTGGCAGGTCGACGAGGGCAGCCGCACCATGCCCTATCTGGGCGCGGGCAGTGTGGGCATCGCCATGGTGCTGGACGACTTCCTCGCACACCGCCCCGGGCACGCCCGCTTCACCGCGGCGCGGGAGGGCATGCTGCCCGCGGCAAGGATGCGGTACTACGCACAGCCGGGCCTCTTCCAGGGCCGCGCCGGAATGCTGCTGCACCTGAGCAGGACCAGCACGCCCGGCGTCACCGAGGCCGACCGGCAGGCGCAACTAGCGGGCCTGGGCTGGTACGGGATGGCCTACCGGAACGGCCTCGCCTTCCCCGGCAACCAGATGATGCGGCTGTCGATGGACCTGGCCACCGGCACCGCGGGCTGCCTGCTGGCCGTGGGCGCGGCCGCCGCCGAGCGAGGCGCAGCGGCGCCGAGCCTGCCGTTCCTGGCGCCACCGACCGGTGACATCGCCGGCGGCTCACAGACCGGCCTCCGGGACGGGGGCCGTACAAAAGCATCACCGTCCCTGTAACACACAACCCAACACCCCGATAGGGAAGGAAAACCACCATGGCACTTCTCGACCTGCAGACGATGGAGCCCGAGGAGCGGACCGGCGGCGGCGACGACAGCAGCGCGAGCCTCCTCCTGTGCGACAAGCACAGCTCCCACAGCACCCTGCTGTGCCTGTGACCGGGTGACACACGCATCCGGTGCCCCTGGGCGGGGTTCGTCCCCCGCCCAGGGGCGCTCCCCTGCCCCCGGCCGGCGGACGAAGGCGGCCCCGGCGGACCAGCTGCTGTTCTCCGAGGGACGCAAGCACCTGTGGCGTACGGTCGCCCTCTTTCTGTCCGCGACCGCGGCGGCGGTCGCCGGGCTGACGCTGCCCGCGGCGCTGGGCCGCACCCTCGACCTGCTGCTGGCGGGCGAAGGGGCAGGGAGTGCCGAGGCGGGCCGCTGGCTCGCCGGGTGCGCGGCGCTGACGTGTGCGCTGGTGGCACTGGACGCGGCCGACACGGTGCTCACCGGCACCCTCAACTCCCGCGTCGCGGCGGGGCTGCGCACGCGCCTCGCCACCCATCTGCTGGCGCTCGGCCCGCTGCATGCCAACCGGTTCGCCCACGGTGACCTGGTCACCCGCTGCACCGGCAACGCCGCGCACGCGGGTACGGGGCCCAGCAGCGCCGCCTCGGCGCTGGCCGCGGTGGTGACCCCGGTGGGCGCGCTCGTGGCGCTCGCCCTGCTCGATCCGCGGCTCGCCGCCGTCTTTCTCGCCGGAACGCCACTGCTCATGCTGCTGCTGCGCGCCTTCTCGCGGACCTCGACCGACTGTGTGACCCGCTATCAGGAGACCCAGGCACGCATCGCCGGGCGGCTCGTGGAGGCGCTGTCCGGGGCCCGCACCATCGCGGCGGCAGGCATCGGGCAGCGCGAGGGCGCCCGCGTACTGGAGCCACTGGAGGAGCTGTCCGGGCACGGGCACCGGATGTGGCGGGTGCAGGGCCGTGCCACCGCACAGGCCGCCGTGCTGGTGCCGCTGCTCCAGGTCGCGGTGGTCGCGGTCGGCGGACTGCTGCTGAGTGGCGGCGAGTTGAGCGTGGGCGGGCTGGTCGCCGCCGCGCGCTACGCCGTCCTGGCGGCGGGCATCGGCACGCTCGTCGGACAGCTCAACGCACTGGTGTGCGGCCGCACCGCGGCACAGCGGCTGGCGGAGGTACTGGCCGTCGCCCCCATGAGGGCCGGGCGGCGGACGGTGCCGGACCACACCGCGCCCGGCACCACGGGTCGGCTGGAACTGTGCGGTGTGCGGGCCTCCTACGGCGGTGAACCGGTGCTGCGCGGAGTGGATCTGGTGGTGCCCGGCGGCGCTACGGTCGCGGTGGTGGGCCGATCGGGCGCGGGCAAGTCGCTGCTGGCCGCCGTCGCCGGACGGCTCGTCGAGCCGGAGGCCGGCCGGGTGCTGCTGGACGGCACCGACCTGGCGGAGCTGGATCCTTCGGCGCTGCGGCGAGCCATCGGCTTCGCGTTCGAACGTCCTGTCCTGTTCGGCGCCACGATCGGCGAAGCGCTCGCCGCGGGGATCCCCGGGCAGCGGGAGGGGCATGAGGCGCGGGTCCGGGCGGCGGCCGGCGCCGCCTGCGCCGACGAGTTCGTGCGCACCCTCCCGTACGGCTACGGCACCCCCTGTGAGCAGGCGCCGCTCTCCGGTGGCGAGGTGCAGCGCCTGGGCCTCGCCCGTGCGCTCGCCCAGGGCGGCCGGGTACTCGTTCTGGACGACGCCACCTCCAGTCTGGACACGGTGACGGAGCTGAAGGTGACACGAGCACTCGTGGGCGCGGGAGAAGGCCACGGCGGACAGGGAAGGGACGGCGGGGCTGCCAGGGGGGCGCGGACCCGGCTGGTTGTCGCGCACCGCGCCTCGACCGCCGCGCGGGCGGATCTGACCGCGTGGCTCGACGGTGGCCGGATCCGGGCCGTGGCGCCGCACGCACAGCTGTGGGAGCAGCCCGCCTACCGGGCCCTGTTCGGCAGCGGGAGGGACGATGGCTGAGTCCGGGGAGGGGTCGGCCGGGCCCCGGGACAGCGCCCGGCGGAGCCTGGTGCGGGCGGGGCTGGGCTTCCTGCTGCGGCGGCCCCGGACACTGGTCGCGCTCGCGGGCTGGTCGGTGCTGGAGGCGGCGCACACCTTCGCGCTGGGTTTCGCGCTCGCCCGCGCCCTGGACGACGGCTTCCTCGCCGGGCACCCGGCAACCGGCCTGGCGTGGCTGTCCGTCGCCGCGCTGGGGTTGCTGGTGGGCGCGTGGGGCACGGCACGGGTCTACCGGCAGGTGGCGCAGCTCACCGAACCGCTGCGCGACGAGTTGGTGCGCCGCGTGGTGGGGCGTGGGCTCCACGAGGCCGTCACCGCCGTCGGCACACCGGGCCGTGCCGCCGGGGAGGCGTCCGGGACCGGCGTCGTCTCCCGGCTCACCCACCAGGTGGAGATCGCCAGGGACAGTTTCGCCGGGCTGGTGATGGTCTCCCGCTCCTTCCTGTTCACGTTGGCGGGGGCGGTGCTGGGTCTCGTCGCGCTGGCTCCGGTGCTGCTGCTGGTCGTCGTGCCGCCCCTGCTGGCGGGGCTCGCCGTCTTCGCGGGGACGCTGCGCCCGCTGGCGCGCAGGCAGCGGGACTTCCTGGTGGCGGACGAGGAGTTGGCGCGCGAGGTGGGCACGACGGTGCGTGCGCTGCGGGACGTGGCCGCATGCGGTGCCCAGGAGTCGGTGCGCCGCCGGGTGGAGCGGCGGGTGACGGCGGAGCGGCGGGCGGCCGACGCGCTGGCCCGCTGGGGCGTCGCCCGTGCGCTGGCCCTCGGCATCGGGGGGCGGCTGCCCGTCGTGCTGCTGCTGGTGCTCACCCCCTGGTTGCTGCGGCACGGGGTGAGCGCCGGGGCGCTGGCGGGAGCGCTCACCTATCTGACCCAGTCACTGCTGCCGGCGCTGCAGAGCCTGGTGCACGGGCTGGGCGGCGCGGGCGCCCGGCTCGCTGTGGTGATCGGCCGGCTGCGGGAGGGGGCGCCGGACTCCGGCGGACCGGCACCGCGCACGCCGACGCCGGACAGCCGCGCACCGACGCCCCGCACGTCGTCGCCCCGCACACCCTCGGGCCGCCCGCCCCGCACGCCGGGCCCCCGTACGCCTTCGGGCCCTGAGGTGCCCGCCCTCGAACTGCGGGATGTCACCTTCGCTTACGGCCCGGCCGCCGCGCCGGTGCTGACGGGGCTTGATCTCACCGTCCCGGCGGGCGGTCGGCTGGCGGTCGTCGGCCCGAGCGGCGCGGGCAAGTCCACCCTGGCCCTGCTGGTCGCCGGGCTGCTGCACCCCTCGGCCGGCGAGATCAGACTGCATGGGCAGCCGGCCGTACCCGGACGGCTGCGGACCGCCGAGCAGTTGGCCGGACAACGGGTGCTGATCCCCCAGGAGTCGTACGTCTTCACCGGCAGTGTGCGCGAGAACCTCTGCTGTCTGCTTCCGCAGGGCTCCGCTCCACCGCCGGGGGCGGTGCTGCTCGACGCCGTGGAAGCGGTGGGCGCCCGAGCGCTGGTGCGGCAGTTCGGAGGGCTCGACGGGTGGGTGGACCCGGTGGCGCTCTCGGCGGGGGAACGGCAGCAGCTGGCGCTGGCCCGCGCCTATCTCTCCCCCGCCCCTCTGGTGGTCCTGGACGAGGCGAGCAGCCATCTGGACCCGGCCGCCGAGGAGGTGGCCGAGTACGCCTTCATCCGGCGCGGCGGTGCGCTGGTGGTGATCGCGCACCGGATCAGCTCGGCGCTGCGCGCCGAGCTGATCCTGGTACTGGACGGCGAACGCACCTGCTGCGGCACCCATGCCCAGTTGCTGGAGTGCTCCGCGCTCTATCGCGACCTGGCGGCGGGCTGGGCCCCGCAGTCCCGCGTGTAGCGGGGGCGCGGCGCGCTCTTGCCCGCTCGCCGTCGGCCGGGCCGGCGCACTACAGCCAGCCGGCTCCCTGGGAGATGCGGATGGCGTCCACCCGGTTGCGGGCGCCGGTCTTGCGGGTGATGGCGGACATGTAGTTGCGCACCGTTCCGGTCGACAGGCCCAGACGGCGGGCTATCTCGGTGATGGGCGCGCCCTCGGCCGCCGCCGAGAGCACGGTCAGCTCCCGTTCGCTCAGCGGGACCTCGGAGGCCCTCAGGACGGTGCCCGCCAAGGCGTTGTCCACGAAGCGCTCGCCTGCGGCCACCTGTCGGATACCGGTCACCAACTGCTCGGGCAGCGCGTCCTTGCACACGAAACCGCGTGCCCCCGCGTCCAGTGCGCGGCGCAGCGCCCCCGGACAGTGCTGGCTGACCAGCACCAGCAGCCGGTGCGACGGCCCCACCGACCGTGTGGCGCTCTTGCGCGAGAGCCCCGCCAGTTCGTCCAGTGGAGAACGCCCCGTCACATCGGCGTCCACGACGCAGACATCGGGGGGCTGGGCCCGTGCCAGCCGCACCGCGTCCTTCGCGGGTGCGGCCTCGATGGTCATGTCCGGCTCCCTTCCGACCAGAGCGGCCAGTGCGCATCGGAGTATGCGCACGTCGTGCACCAGCAGTATTCGGATCACACTCAATCCCCCCTAGGTGCCCGATCCCCCCACATGACAGGCGCAACTCAATACATACAAGCTCATCGCGGAGGAGAGGCACACAGTTTTGGCCACACATTGAAATCGGATGTGTGCGATGTGTTATGGGGGGGGTATGAGGGGGCGCACTCCCCGACGCGGCCGGGCGGCATCCGGCGCCTCCCCGCGCGTCGTTTCGCCCGATTACCTGCGGGTACCGCGACCCTCTTGAAGACGACGCACCGACGGCGGCCGGAGCACCTCCGGCCAGCGGAGTGAGCGGAGTGGAGATGCGACTGACCGAGAGCAGCTCGGACGCCCCTGGGAAACCGAGCACGCCGGGCGCGCCGGACCCGTGGGGGACGCTGCCCCCGCCGGGCGCCCGGGAGGCGGCGGGCGTGGTGGCGGACGTACTGCTGCCGGTGCTGGCAGGCGGCGTCATCGTGCGCAGGCCCCGGGCGATGGCGCTGGTGGAGCGCACCGGTTGGGACCGGCGCGGTGTCGACCGGATGCGCGCCCTGCGCGAGCGGTACGGGCCGGGCCCCCTCCCGCTGACGGTGCGGGGCCGGTCGTACGCGATGGTGCTGGACCCGCAGGACGCGCGCCGCGTGCTGCGTGAGACACCGGAGCCCTTCAGCCCGGCGACGTGGGAGAAGCGCAGCGCCCTCGCCCAGTTCCAGCCGCACGGCGTCCTCATCTCCGGTGGCGAGGAGCGGACGCGGCGCCGGGAGTTCGTGGAGGAGGTGCTGGAGACCCCCAGGCCGCTGCACGGCATCGCCGGGCGGCTGACCGGCGTCGTACGCGAGGAGGCGGCGCTGCTGCTGGAGGGGGCCGAGCGTTCGGGGCAGCTGCGGTGGGGGGAGTTCGACGCCGCGTGGTGGCGCATCGTCCGGCGCGTCGTCCTGGGGGACGCGGCACGTGACGACACCACGCTGACCGCGCAACTCGGTGCGCTGCGCTCGGCCGCCAACTGGTCGCTGGCCTCTCCGCGCCGCAGGCGGCTGCGGAGCGCGTTCCTGGCCCGGGTACGCTCCTACGCCGCCCGGCCGGAGCCAGGCAGCCTCGCCGAGCGGGTCGCCCGGACACCCGCACCGGCCGGTACCGACCGCGCGGGCCAGATCCCGCACTGGCTGTTCGCCTACGACGCGGCGGGCATGGCCACCGTGCGTGCCCTGGCCGTACTGGCGACCCATCCCGAGCCGGCCGGGCAGGCCCGCCGGGAGGCGACCGCCGGGCAGCCGGACACCCCTCGCGAACTGCCGTTCCTGCGCGGCTGCGCGCTGGAGTCGGTACGGCTGGCCGACGACGCCCCTCATCCTGCGGGAGAGCACGGCACAGACCTCCTGGGAGGGCGGCACACTGCCTGCCGGGACGGTCTTCGCCCTCCACACGCCCTATCTGCACCGCGCCGAGCCCGCCGCCCCGTACGGGGACAGCTTCGCGCCCCGGCAGTGGACCGAGGAGACGGGACAAGAAGCGCGGGCCAACCCGGCGCTGGTTCCGTTCAGTTCGGGTCCGGCCGGGTGTCCTGGAGAGAACCTGGTGCTGTTCACCGTCAGCACACTGCTGGCGGCGCTGGTGGAGCGGCACCAGTACACGCTGGCCTCGCACCCGCAGCTGCGCCCGTCCGCGCCGATTCCCGCGACACTCGACCACTTCGCGCTGGCCTTCCGGGTGAGCCCGCTGTAGCCGGTGGCCGGACTCGGCGTGTCACCCGGCACCGACTCCTGCTGCGGGTCGTTGGACCGCTGCTGCATGGGGGCACCGTCCTGCAGATCGGGGATGCCCTGGTCCTCGGGCTCGGCGCCCGGGTCGGCGGGTTCGGCGTACTCCTGGTCGGACTCCGCCTGGGGCGTCAGGAAGGAGGTGTCGAAGCCGCCGCTGTCGCCTCCGCTCGCCCGGGGCGGTGGGTCGGACTCCACGGGCGGTTGCCACGGACCGCGCTCCGGGCTCTCGTCCGGCTGCCGGCCCTCGACGGGACCCGCCTGCATCTCGGCGGCGTCCTCGGTGGTGACGCCCTCTTCCGCGGGGATGTCCCTGCCGTCTCCCGTCATGGTGGCCTCCTCTCGTGTGGACGCTCCGGGTACCCATCCGACGCGGCCGCTACGCTGGCGGCCGCCCGCCCAGGCCGGAGGCCGGCCCGGCGCGCCGCCCGGTCCTGGGCCGCGGTCGCCGCGCTCAGCTCTCCTGTTCCAGCCTGGCGTAGGCGCTCTCGTCCAACCGGGTGAGCAGATCGGCGGGCCCCTCGTAGATCTCCTGGGCACCGGCCCGGGTCAGCTCGGCGCGCGGGATGCCGCCGGAGAGCACGCCGAGCGCGGTGACCCCGGCCCGGGAGGCGGCACGCATGTCCCATACGGCGTCGCCGAGGAGAACCGTCTGCTCACGGGCGGCTCCGGTCAGTTCCCTGGCCTGTTCCACGGAGTCGGGTGCCGGTTTGCCCTCCGCGACGTCCGAGGCGCTGGCGATGTGGGCGATGACCTCGTCGGCGTCCAGGGCGCGGCGCAGCGCGGCCAGCTCACCACCCACCGAGGAGGTGACCAGCACGATCGTCCAGCCCCTGGCGTGCAGCGCGCGCAGCAGTTCGCGGGCGCCCTCCAGCGCCGCCAGCCGTTCGTGGCAGGTGGCGAAGAGCGTCTTGTGGGCGGCGTCGATCGTCGTGTCCTGCTCCGGGTCCCTGCCCTCCCCCAGCACATGGGCGATCAGATCGCCGCCGCCGAGCCCAACGGCCCGGTGCACGGCCGCCATGGGCACCTTGTGCCCCGCCTGGCGCAGCGCCTCCCACCAGGCGTGTACATGGAGATAGGTGGTGTCGGTGAGGGTGCCGTCGACATCGAAGAGCGCGGCGCGTGGCATGGCGGCTCCTTCGTTCGGGTGAGGGTGAGCGTGCGGGTGCGCCTGAGGAGGGTCGGGAGGCTGGGGGGCGGAGGGCGTCCGGAGTCAGGAGCGGCCGGGAGCGGCGGGGGGCTGTCCGTCGGCGAGCACCCGTACCGTGTCGAGGTCGGGTGCCGCGGCGTCGGGCAGGTTCATCCCGGCCTCCACGCCGCTGCGCAAATAGTCGAGCACGGTCCTGGTGAGCCGCTCGCCGGGCAGCACGGTGGGGATGCCCGGCGGATAGGGAGTG
>NZ_JAGPXJ010000096.1:0-27475 GCF_018070605.1 Streptomyces sp. B15 | reverse complement strand
ATACGGAAGGCGGTGTTGTGGGCGACCACCAGAACCGTCTGCCCGTCGTGCGCCGCCGCCACCTCGCGCAGCGCGCCGCACACCCGCGGCGCGACGGCGGTGGGGGGCTCGGAGCCGGGGAAGGCACCGGTCTGGGCGTCCTGGCGGAAGGCCTGCACCGCCTCCGGGTCGTCGGCGGCCATCTCCGCGATGGTGCGGCCCTCGCCCCAGCCGAAGTCGACCTCGCGCAGCCCCTCGTGCACATCGGGCACCAGGCCGAGCGCCCGCGCCGCGGGGCGGGCGGTGCACCGCGCCCGCTCCAGCGGGGAGCTGACCACGGCGCCGATGGGCTGCTGCCGGGAGCGCGCCACGGCCCACTCCCCCAGCTGCTCGGCCTGCCACAGCCCGGCGTCGGTCAGCGCGATGTCGGAGATCCCGGCGTACCGGTTCTCCGCGTGCCAGACGGTCTGGCCGTGCCGTACGAGCAGGAGCCGGGCGGTCATACGTCCTCCAGGACTTCGGTGCGGCGGGCGGGTGCGGCGCGGCGCACACTCCCAGCCCATTGGGCTTCTTCACGTGGAGCGCTATAAATATAACAATCTCGATGTGGAGAGCAGTGCGAACTGCCGGGACTGGAAGGCGAACGGCCATGACTGAAACCGCTGGGGCGATCATCGGTGTCGACATCGGCACCTCCGTCACCAAAGCCGTCGCCTTCGCCCGCGACGGAAGCCGCCTGCACGCGGCCGCACGCCGCTCCACACTGCTGCGCGAGCCCGGCGGCATCGTCGAGCAGGACCTGGAAGAGGTGCTGGCCGGGGTCGCCGAAGTCGTCAGGGAAGTCGGCGCCGCACTGCCCGGTCCGCCCGCCGCGCTCGCCCTGACCGGCCAGGGCGACGGGCTGTGGCTGCGGGACGCGGAAGGCCGGGCCGTACGGCACATGATCTCCTGGATGGACGGGCGGGCGGCGGCGCTGGTCGGCCGCTGGCAGCGGGACGGCACCGTGGGCGAGATCTTCCGGCACACCGGATCGGGCATGTTCCCCGGCTGTCACGCGCCGCTGCTGGCGTGGCTGCGCGAACACGAGCCCGAGGCGCTGGAGCGCGCCGCGGTGGCGGGCTACTGCGTCGACGCCATAGCCCAGCGGTTGACCGGCACGGTCAGCGTGGACGCCTCCGACGCCACCCTGCCCTTCCTCGACCCGGCCACCCGCCGCTACTCCCCCACAGCGCTGGCCGCCTGCGGCGTGGAAGAGGTGGCCCATCTGCTGCCCGAACCCGCCGCGCCGCATGCCGTGCTGACCCTGGACCGGGAAGGCGCCGCGCTGCTCGGCCTGCCCGCCGGGCTGCCCGTCACCTCCGGCCCCTACGATCTGCCCGCATGCGCCCTCGGCAGCGGCGTACGGGAGGTCGGTGACGGCCTGCTGACGGTGGGAACCACGCTGGCCTGCCAGGTGCTCACCGACCGCACGGACCGGGACCCGGCCGGCGAACCCGCCGGGATGTGGCTGTGCACACCCAGCAGCGACCGCTGGCTGCGCGCGCTGCCGGCGATGGTCGGCACGGCCGGGATCGACTGGGCGCTCGGCACGGTCGGCGCCTCCACCGACGACCTGGAAGCGCTGTTGGACAAGAGCCCCGCCGGAGCCCGCGGGGTGGTGGCGCTGCCCTTCCTGTCCGAGGCCGGCGAGCGGGCGCCGTTCGTCGCACCCGGCGCGCGGGCCTCGTTCGAGGGAATGTCGCTGGCGCACGACCGCGCCGACCTGGTGCGTGCCATGTGCGAGGCGGTCGGCTACGCGGCGCGGCACTGCCTGGAGACCGCGGGCCTGTCCCGGACGCTGGCCGCGTGCGGCGGTGGCACCCGCTCCCCGGGCTGGATGCGGACCTTCGCCGGCATCCTCGGCCGTCCGGTGCGGGTACCGGTCGAGACGGAGGTCGGGGCCAAGGGAGCGGCTGTCGTGGCCCGCACCGCGCTGGGCGACCCGGTGGACGAGGAGCAGTGGCACACCGGATACCGGCTGGTGGAGCCGGACGAGAACGACCGGGCCGGGTACGAGCGCGGCTACGCCCGGTACCGCGAGCGGGTGGCGGCGGCACGGGCCCGCTGGGAGGGCTGACCCGGGCCGCACCCCGGGCCCCGATGTCGTTTTTCCGCCAGTGCGCAGCCCGGCGGGGGGCGAGACTGAGGGGGAACGGAGAAGGGACGCGCCATGTACCGCACGCACACCGTCATCGACAGCCCCGTCGGCCCGCTGACTCTCGTCACCACCGACGGGACGCTGTCGGCCGTCTATATGGACCAGCAGCGGCACCGTCCGGCGCAGGAGACGTTCGGCACCAGCGACCCGAGCGCCTTCGGCGAGGTGACGGAGCAACTGGGCGAGTACTTCGCAGGGGAACGCACCCGGTTTACGCTGACGCTCGCACCGCAGGGCACCGGCTTCCAGCGCACCGTGTGGAAGGCGCTGTGCGACATCCCCTACGGCGAGACGCGCTCCTACGGACAGCTCGCCGAACTGATCGGCAGGCCGGGCGCCGCACGCGCCGTCGGGCTGGCCAACGGGCGGAACCCGATCAGCATCGTCATCCCCTGCCACCGGGTCATCGGCTCCACCGGGCAGCTGACCGGATACGGCGGCGGCATCGAACGCAAGCGGCATCTCCTCGACTTCGAGCGGGGCGCCCTCGTGCCGCAGGGAGGCGGTGGCGGGGCCACCTTGTGGTGACGCACCGGAGAAAGGGGTTTGTCTCCGGCCGCGGCGGCCACCCGTGAGGCGAACAGACACCGCGTCGCGCCAAGGAGGACACCATGCTCCGCGCTATCGCCGATGTGCTGCGCGCAATAGGCAGCGCCATCGCCACTGTCGTCACGCTGCCCTTCCGGGCAGTGGCACGGCTCTTCTCCGGAGCCTCCCGCTCGGCACACTGAGCGAGCGGCAGTGGAGCGGACCTCACCCGCCGAAGGTCAGCAGGACCTTCGGCGGGCCGCTTCTGCCCTGCTCCAGCAGGGCGAAGGCCGCACCCACGGACTCCGCGGACAGCGCCGGGAAGACCTCGGCGACAAGCGGGGCCGCATCCAGGACGCCCTGCTCGAAGAGCGCGACGGTGCGGTCGTAGTGGGAGATGCCGTGCTGGATGCCGAGCACGTCCACGCCCTGCAGGGACAGTTCGCCGGGCACGAAGGAGACCGGTTCCCTGGCGACCCCGACGAGGGCGACGCGGCCACCGCGTTCGGCCATCCGCAGCGCCCCGGTGAAGGCCGAGGCCGCGCCGGACGCCTCCACCACGAGGGAGTAGGCACCCTGCGGGGCCTCATCGGCGTGGTGGGCGGCGTCGGCGCCGCAGCGCAGGGCCAGATCGAGGCCCGGCCGGTCGATGCCGATGGCGTGCACCTTGGCGGCGTGCCGGTGCGCGAACTGCACCGCCAGCAGGCCCATGGTGCCGGTGCCGATGACGGCCACCTGGTCGTCGAACCGCAGCCGTGCCCGCTCGAACGCCTCCACCACCGAGACGGCCGGCTCGATCAGCGCACCCGCCGCCTCGGGCAGCCCGTCCGGCAGCGGGGTGAGGGCGTGCGTGGGCACCCGCACATAGTCGGCGGCGCCGCCCTGCAGCCCGTACAGCCCGATCTCCCGTAGCGCGGTGCACATCTGGGCGCGGCCCGCGTGGCATTGGGCGCAGTGGCCGCACGGCACCATCGTGCGGCCGACGACGAGTGAGCCGACGGCCGGGGCGTGGGCCGGGGGCTCGTCGGCATAGGCGGCGACTTCTCCGTACCACTCGTGACCGAAGACGTGCGGGAAGGTGATGCGGCCGTCCTGCAGGAACGCCGACGTACCGTGCAGGATCTCCAGGTCGGTACCGCAGATCCCGACGTGCCGGGTGCGCACCAACACGGTTCCCGGCTCCGGCTCGGGCACCGGGACGGTGGCCAGATCGGTCTGTCCGATACCGGTGATGCGGGCGGCACGCATCGTGCCACCGGGCCAGTTCCCCTTCAACGGGCTTCCTTTCGCGAGGGGCGCGGTGCGGTCGGTGCTCCTGGTCCGCCGCTTCCGGTCACCACTGGATCATGGCACGGGGCTCACACGGCACATCACGAGGGTGCACGGTATGGGTGATGCCACGAGCCGCCAGGTGGGCGGGGTCCTCGGCGTGGGCGGCCGGGACGACCGCGGGGCGCGCGCCCGCCGCGGCCGGCGCGGCCCGGGCCTCGAAGAAGCTTCCGCCGGGCGCACAGGCCGTGCGCCGCGGGTCCTTGGGTGCGGCCTGGTCGGCTACCCGGGAGCGGGGCGCGGAAATCGGTCGCGGCGCAACGCGGTGAAGTCGCGGGTGTCCTTCGACCAGGTGTCCTCCGGGCTCCAGCCCGTGACACGGGCGACGCGGTGCAGGGCCGGGGTGCCCAGCCGCGCCCAGGGGAACGGCGTTCCCCTGGTGCCGCGGGCATTCTCCATCCAGACCTGGAGCCGTTCGTCCACGTCCTCCCCCGCCACCTCCACCAGCAGCAGACCCCCGGGCCGTACCAGGCGGGCGACGCGGCGCAGCAGCAGCGCGGGGTCGCCGCCGATGCCGAGGTTGCCGTCGATGAGCAGCGCGGTGTCCCAGGTGCCGGGCGCGGGCAGCGGGTCGAAGACGGAGCGGCGCAGGGCCCGTCCGCCGCGCAGCACGGTGCGGGAGACGGCAGCCGCGTTGACATCGATGCCGAGCGATGTGTGCCCGTACTCGCCCAGCGCCGCGACAAGGCGGCCGGGACCGCAGCCGATGTCGAGCACGGTGCCCTGGCAGCGGTCCAGGACGGTCAGGTCGGCCGCGTCGGCGACGGCACACCAGCGCTCCACGTCCAAGGTGAGCGACCAGCCGCCGTGGGCGCGCAGATAGAGCGGGCCGCAGCCGAGGCCGAGCGCTTCGGTGTAGGGGTCCTCGGTCCAGGAGCCGGTGTCGTCGCGCCCCTGCCCTCTCATGCCTCCGCCACCCCTGGCGCACCCCGGGGCGGGGCGATCGGCGCGTGGTCCGGGCCCAGCAGTCGCCGCAGCCGCGCGTGTTCGGCGGCGAAGAGGCTCCCGGCGGCCTGGGCGGCGACCGCGGCCGCGTCATCCGGTTCGTCAACGTCCCGCAGTTGCGGCAGGTCACCCACGCGCAGTCCGGCGGCCACGAGCCGGGCGCGCTGCACCGCCCCGGTGGTGGCGGTGGACATGGGGACGCCGCGCAGCAGTGCGGGGTCGGGCGCGGCGAGCCCGAGCGCCCAGAAGCCGCCGTCGGCCGCCGGGCCGAAGTAGGCGTCGTGGTGCTGCCAGGCGTCCGGCCGGGTGGCGGGCGCGAGCAGCGCGGGGGTGAGTTGCGGGGTGTCCATGCCGACGAGCAGCGCGGGTCCCTCGCACAGCGCGAAGGCCGCGGCCAGCCGCTCGTCCAGGCCGCCGTCGGCCTGCGGCACGATCTCGATGCGGTCGCCGCCCTCGTCCGTGCCCGGCAGCCAGGGGCCCGGGCTGCCGTCCAGCACCAGGACGCGGCGGTAGGCAGGCGTCGCCAGCACGGTGCGCAGGGTGTCGGTGAGCGCGGCGGAGGCGAGGGCCGCGGCCCCCTGCGGGGTGAAGGCGGGCGCGAGGCGGGTCTTGGCGCGACCCGCGCGGGGCTCCTTGGCCATGACGAGCAGCGTGGTGGGCTCCGGCACCGGCATCACGCGTCCTCGGTCGGGGGGTGGTGGGCGATCACGTCAGAAGCTCTCGGGCAGCCAGGGCGCGGGCCCGGCGGCCAGCGCGTCCAGCAGGGCGAGGTCGCGTCCGTCGCCGTCGGCCATGCCCAGCCGGGCCGCCTGCCGCAACGGCAGTCCGCCCGCGTACCAGGCGGCGAGAGTCGCCGAGGGCAGCCGCACGGTGCGGGACGAGGGATGGCTGCCGCGCTGGGCGTGCAGCCGGCCGTCCTCGAAGGTGAGCGCGTACGGCGCCGTACTGCCCTTCGGGGAGACGACCTCCAGCCCCAGGCCGCCCCGGGGCTGCGGGTCCCAGCCGCGGGCCTGAAGGGCGCGGCGTACGTCGAGCAGCCGCAGCATCCACGGGTACCAGCCGTCCTCGCGCACCGCGTACTGGCTCAGCGCCCATTGGAGCGGGCTGGGGCGGGGCAGTACGGAGCGGCGGAAGCGGATCTCGCGGACCTGGGGCGAGCGGGCGCCGACGGCCGCCAGCAGGGCGGGCAGCGCGTCCAGTCCTTCGTGCCACAAGTCGTGGACGACGGCGGTGACGCCCCATGGGCTGTGCGGTTCGACGGTGACGGTGGCGTATCCGGCCAGGTCCCCGCGCCGGGAAGCGCTGCCCGTCCCGGTGCGGGAGTCCTCGGGTACGACGCCGAGCGTCAACGCCCCCTCGGTGACGCGCTGCTTCCAGCCGTGCCACCAGGCGGGGCGCCGCAGCGGCCCGTTCCAGCCGGGGCTCAGGCGCTCCCGCAGCCGGGCGCAGGCGGTCTCGTCCGGGACGACCGTCTCGTACCCGGGTGGCGGGGCGGGAAGTTCGGCGGGGTCGAGCGCGTAGCTGGAGGCGACGACTGCGGCCTCCCAGCCCCACCGCCGGTACATCCCGGGGGCCGGCGTCCAGGCGCAGGCCAGCACCGCGCCGTGCTCGCCGCGCAGCCGGTCGGTGCCCTCCTCGGTGAGGCGGCGGGCGAGTCCGGCGCCGCGTTCCCAGGGCGCGACCGCGAGCCAGGCCACGCCGCCGGACGGCACCGGGCGGCCGCCGAAGTGCTGGGCGAAGGGCAGGAAGAGTCCGCCGCCCAGCACCTGGGTTCCGCGTACGGCCACTGTTGCGACGCCGTGGGCGCGCAGGGTGGCGTGGTCGTAGGGGACCTTGCCGAAGGCGTGCCGCGTCTGTGCGAGGTAGCCCTCGAACTCGGCGTCGTCGGCGGCTGTGCGGACGCGGGTCTCCATCAGCTCGGTGTCTCCCTCATCTGACCCTGTTCATCTGCTGGGCCCTCGACCCGCCCTGGAGGTGAAGTAGCCGGTGACCGCGTCGGACACCTGGCCGATCTCCCGTGCGTCCAGGTCGGGCCGGATGGGCAGGCAGAGGGTCTGCCGGGACAGCTCCTGAGCGACCGGGCAGGGATGGCGCTGTGCGGCGGGTGAGGCCAGCGCCGGCTGGTGCGGCAGGGGAACCGGGTAGCGGACGACGGCGTCGATGCCGGAGGCGATCAGGTGCTCCAGCAGTCCGTCGCGCTCCTGTTCGCTCCGGGCGCGCACCTGGAAGAGGTGGTAGACGTGCTCGCCTTCCTCCCCGGGGTGCTGGAAGCGCAGCGGGAGCCCGGCCAGCCGCTCGCGGTAGGTGGCGGCGGCCTCGGCGCGGCGGGCGTTCCAGGCGTCGAGCCGGTCGAGCTTGTGCAGCAGGACCAGGGCCTGGAGGGTGTCGAGGCGGGAGTTGTAGCCGAGGATCTCGTGCCGGTTCTGGTGCGGCTGTCCGAAGTGCCGTAGCAGTCGCAGCCGTTCGGCCAGTTCGCCGTCCTGGACGCTGATCGCTCCGGCGTCGCCGGCCGCGGCCAGATTCTTGGACGGTGCGAAGCTCCAGCAGCCCGCGGCGGAGGCGGTGCCGACCCGCACACCGTGGCTGCGGGCCCCGATGGCCTGGGCGCAGTCCTCGATGAGGGTGACGCCGGCGTCGTGCGCGAGGCGCCGGGCGCGGGGCACGTCCGCCGCTTTGCCGAACATGTGGACGAGGATGACGGCGCGGGTGCGCTCGGTGAAAGCGGCCGGGAGCTGGTCGAGGTCCATCAGGAAATCGTCGTCGCGGCAGTCCACATACACGGGGGTGGCGCCGCGCCGGGCGATGGCCTGCGCGGTGGCGTGGAAGGAGTTGGCGACGGTGACGACCTCGTCGCCCGGCCCGATCCCGAGCGCGTCGAGCGTCAGGATCAGCGCGTCCGTACCGGAGTTGACGCCGACGGCGTGTGCCGCGCCCAGATAGCCGGCCAGTCTCCCTTCGAACTCGGCGACCTCCTGGCCCAGCACATAGCCGCCGCGCAGCAGCAGTTCCTCGATCCGGGACAGCAGCTCCCGCTCACCGCCCTCGAACTGGGCGGGGTAGCGGTACTTGGGCACCCGGAACCCACCGGAGCCGCCCATCAGCGCTCGCCGTGCTCGTCGTCTATCCGGCCGTCGCCCCGGCCGTAGTCGTCCTCCAGGCGGACGTTGTCCGAGCCGTCGTCGTAGGTGGAGACCTCCACCAGCACGATGTCGGTGACGCCCTCCACCCGGTGCACCGCCCCCGGGTCGACGTGCGCGAGCGTCCCGGCGGGCATCGGCAGTCGCAGGGTCTCGCCGTCGCGGGTCTCGCGGTAGTGCATCACCGCCTCGCCCTCCAGGATGAAATAGCTCTCCCGCTTGTGCTCGTGGTACTGGAGGGAGGTGCGGTGGCCCGCCTTGATCCGGATGAACTTGAAGCCGTAGGGGCCGTCGGGCTCCTCCTCGTGCAGCCAGCGCTCCTGGCCCCACAGCTTGACGACCTTCTTGGTGTCGGCGAACTCGATGACCCGTACGCCTGGGGCCACTTCCCGGGCCGGGTGGGCCTCGTGGGCCCCGGTGTCGCCCTCGGGCTCGCTGATGGCGGTGAAGCCGACGTCGGTGGTGGGGCTGCCCATGTGCGGTCCTTCCATGAGGGTGGGTGGTACGCCGGGTGGTCCGGCAGGGTGGCTAGTGCGCCGAGATGTGCAGCGGCGCCTGGCCGCCGTGGTCGCGTACGACGGGGAAGAACACCTCGGGCGGCCAGGTCAGCAGGTGCCAGACGATGCCCGCGACCGAGCGGTTGTACGGCCATTCGGCGGCGTCGGTCATACCCCAGCGCGAGAACGCGGTCAGCAGCACGGGGTCGGCCGGGACCCACGCGCCGTCCAGCTCGAACTCCACCCAGTGGTGCAGCGTGGTGAACGGCGGTGCGACCAGCAGCCCGGCGCCGTGCCGGGCCCGGATGCCGCGCAGCTCAGCCTCCCGCAGCAGCAGCCGGGTCGGAATCAGACAGTTGGCCAGCCGGGTCTCGCGGGAGAAGCCCTCGTCCTCGATGACCCCGTCGGGAAGGACGTACAGCTCCCAGTCGGCGACGAGCGAGAGCAGGTCGGAACGGTCCTCGTCGAGGACACGGGTGTTGGACGGCAGTTGGGCCCGCACCGTGAACACGCCGGGCGAGGACTCGCGCAGACTGCCGGGTTCGCTGTGCTCGCCCAGTCCGGGTACGGGGGTGAAGGCGCACTCCCCCGGATGGCCCGGATCGGCGCACGAAGCGCGCAGCTCCAGCTCGTGGAGGTGCCGCTCGCCCTTGCGGGCCACCTCGTCCATGGCCTGTGCCTTGCGGGTGAGGGCCTGGAAGTAGGGCGAGGGCAGGTTCAGATAGGTGCTGATGTTGTGCAGGTCGGTGCGCTCGAAGCGGCGCTGCTCCCCCTCGCCCCGGTGCGGCAGCCCGTGGTCGAGGAGGGCTTCGAGCAGAGCCGGGCCGATGGCCCAGGTCTCCGCGGCGAAGGCGGCGTCCTTGGCGAACGTACGGTGCCGGTCGGGGACGCGCAGAATCCGGTCGACGGCCTCCTGCAGCGTGCCGGGTGCGTAGACGTCGGTCATGGGAGCGCTCACCGGGCCCCCTCGGCGGCCCGCTCGACGGGCTGCCCGTCCACCCGGTCGGCGGCCTGTCCGCCGGCCCGTTCCACGGCCCGCAGCGCGGACTCGATGCGCTCGGCCACCGCGTCCCGCAGCACCGCCTCCAAGGGCGGCCTGCCCCGCGCGTCGAGGGCACGGGCGGCCTCCTCGCGGATGCGCAGCCCCTCCTCGGTACGGAAGACGTAGTGGCCGGCGATGACGGCGCGCTCGACATCGGTCGCGGTCGTCGGGTCCAGCATCCACTTGCGCCACTTGCCGCTGTCGTAGGCCAGCCGCAGGAAGTCCTCCTTGGCACGGTGCAGCGCCATCTCGTCCAGGACGCGCAGCAGGGCGCGGGTCTCGGCGACGCCGTACTCCGGCGCGACGTTGAACGCGTCCACCCCGGCACGCAGCAGCAGCGCCGTCTCCTCGGTGGTGAGGTAGTCGCAGTTGTGCGCCTTGAGCCGGACGCCTTCCTGGTGGCAGGTGGCGGCCAGGGTGGACACCTGGCGCAGCGTCTCGTCGCGGGCCCGCGGCTCGTGGAAGCGGCCGACGTTGCGCAGCTCGGCGACCTTGGTGCCGGTCTGCGCCACCACGTAGCGGGGCCGGGGCGCACCGGCCGCCTCGATGCCCTCCAGCACCAGGCGCAGGGCGGCCTTGAACTCGTCGGGGTCGTTGGTGGACACGTCCTGCGGCTCGAAGCCGATCTCGTAGGCGACGTCGGCACCGCGCGCCCGGGCCTCGTCGTGGCAGCGCGCGTACAGCTCCACGAGGCGCGCGGCGGCGGTCTGCGCGGGCACCGGGCCGGTGCCGGGGCGGCCTTCGGAGGTGTCGATGTGCAGCAGTCCGAAACCGGCGTCGAGGTCGGCGGCGAAGGAGCGGACGCACGAGTCGAGCGCCTCGGCGGGCTCGGTGATGTCCGCCTCGGCGGTGTGCATCCAGGGGCCGCCGTGGTCACGGCACAGCAGCAGCAGCCCGTCCGGGTCGTGACCCTTGACGTGGCCGGCGAACTCCTGCGTCGTCCAGCCCAGGTAGCCGCCGCCGAACTCGGCCGCGTCCACCTGGCGGCGGCTGGGGATGAGCATGAGCGGGGTGCGGGTGCGCCGGGCGACGGTGAGTGCCGCGTCGACGGTACAGCGCGAGACCGGGCCGATGCCGACCACAGGTTCCATGGGTGTCTTCCCCTGTTTCTCGAGGGTTTCTGCGCTCGACGCGGAAGGCCCGCTCAGCGCGGCTGCCGGGAGCGGAACTTCGTCAGATCACCGATCTCGGAGTCCGGCGGCCAGGTGCACCAGGGGAACGTCTCGTAGGCTCCGGCCCCCGCGCCCTCGGCGTCGAACCAGTCGGTGGCGCGCGCGTGGTGCAGGTGGACCATGCGGTCGCGGTGGCGGTCCAGCCCGCCGTGCAGGTCGGCCCGCCAGGTGAAGTCGTTGTCGGCGCCGCCCCAGCCGGCGGTGAACCGCTCGTCGTAGCCGCCGATCCGGGTGAAGAGGTTCTCCCGCAGCCATACGCAGGCGCCCGGGGTACGGCGCAGGAACACGCCGCGCAGCGCGTCCCTGTCCACGGCCGGGCGCTGCTCCAGGCAGCGCTCGGTGACGGCCTGATGGCTGGAGGCGGCATCGAGGTACAGCATGTCCTCGAACGGCCAGTGCGCCTGGGTGCCCGGTACCCGGAACCGTTCGACGGCACGCTCGACGAAGCCGCGGTCGACGAGGATGTCGGCTTCCAGCACACAGATCAGCTCGGCCGGGCGCGCACCGTGCACCACGCCCGCGTTGATGGTCCACGAGTAGTTGAACGGGCCGCCGTTCTCCGCGAACAGATAGGTGTCGCACCAAGGGCCGTACAGACTCTCCCAGCGCGGCCGGGAGTCGGCCTCCACCACGACGACGCGGTAGCGGTCGCGCGGATGGCTCTGGTCGTTGAGGGCGTGCAGTACGGCGGCCAGGTTGCGGGTGCGCTCACCCTCCTCGCCGCGCTCCCGGAAGGGGATCACCAAAGCCGCGTCCACGGGCCCGGTCGGCTTGGCCGCGGGCCTGCAGGTACGCAGGATCTGGGCGGCGTCGGGGGCGCCGAGCCCGGCGGGCCGCTCGGTGCCGGTCTGCATCCGCAGCCGGGAGCGGGTCTCCGCCTCCCCGACCAGGGCGGCGAGGCGCTCGGTCTCCGGCTCGTCGCCGGCCTGCGCGAGCCGGTCGGTCAGCAGCACCGTCAACCGGCGGCAGGCCTCGATGTCGGCGGGATCCTTCCCCACGGTCTCGGCCAGGGTGCGGACGTGTTCGTCGGGGACGGCCAGCACCGCATCCTTGACGGCCCGGTGGGCGTCGCGGGACCAGGTCCAGAAGCCGGGAGCAGCCGACTGCGCGAACGGATCGGCGACGAGGGCGACACTGCTGACGGCGGCGTCCGCGAGAGTGGCGGGGTCCTGGTGCCTCCAGCTCATGGGGTCGGTCCTCTCGGCAGGGGGACGAAGGTGTTTCCGCCGCACGGGGTGAGCCCCTGGCGCTCGATCGACGGCCACCACCGGGGTGTTCGGCGCCGATCGCGGGCTCATCCTGCTCTCCGCTTCGGACCGCCGACAGCCCCGGACGACCGCCCACACTGAGCTGAGCGATCGGGGGTGGCCGATCGGGTAGCTCTGGTGGTCAGGGCACGGCACGCCGAACGGCCGGGCAGGGTCGGCCGCCCACCGCCCGGCCGAACGCCTTCCGGTTCCGCTCCGCGCCACCCGCCGTCGGGCCCAATGGCCCGCCGGCCGCGGAAGCGTGTGCGGACGCAGGGTGGGAGCCGTGCCCTGCGCACTGCTCGGACCGCCGGCCCCGGCCTCTGACGGCAGGCCGCAGGCGGTAGACCTCAGCCGCGCAGGCCGCGCGGCGACCGGGTCAGTCGATGAGGCCCAGCTTGATCGCGGTGACCACGGCAGCCGTACGGTTCGCGGCGCCGAGTTTGAGCAGCACACTGCTCACCAGCCGCTTGACGCCGTGCTCGGAGATCCGCAGATGCCGGGCGATCTGTTTGTTGCTGAGGCCGGCCACGAGGTGGGCCAGCACTTCCTGCTCGCGGGCCGTCAACCGCACCGTGCGGGCGGGCAGCAGATGCGCCGACTCGCCCGCGTGACTGAGGAGTTGGCGCCCCAGCCGCAGCGGCATCGGCATCTCGTCGGCGGCGAGTTGCCGCAGCGCCCGGTCCAGGGTCGCCGCCGTCAGCTCCTCGCGCAGCAGATAGCCGTCGGCGGGCAGCCGGGCGAGCGCCGAGTCGGATTCGGCGTCCGCGGGATCGAGCAAGACGAGGGTGCGCAGTCCCGGGTGGGTGTGGCGGAGTCGACCGACGGGGGCCGGTGCGCTGTGCGAGCTGGCGAGGATCAGGACGTCGAACCTGGCCTCGGCCAGAGCCCGTTCGAGTGCGACGGGGTGCGTGAACTGTTCGGCGCTTTCGACGACGGTCAGTTCCGGCAGCATCGCCTGGAGCCCGAGGCGGAGCAGTTCGGCCTCGACGTGTACGGCGACGGCCAGCCGGGTTTCGGTGGTGCGATCACTGGTGTCCGGCTTTTCCTGGATCTCGGTCATGCGGTTCACCCAATCCCCGTGTAAGGCCACCACCGGGCTGCGCACAGTAGTGGTCTAGTCCTGAATGCCGCGAGCGATGATCCCGCAAACTCGGGCCCCGGGGAAGCGAGTTGGTGGAGTGACTGCCGGTGTTCCGCCCCCTCATTGTGGCGCCTGTTGCTTACCCGCGCCACGCGATCGGCGTAGACCGGACGTAGTTCGCACGTAGTTCGCCGTCGCGGCTCTGGCCTGCCGCCCGGTCCCGAGCTGTGCTGGTGGGACAGCGAACCCACCGGACACAGCCGCACCGGAGTGCGCAGCCCGACCGGCAGCCCCCGCAGCGGCAGATCGGGGCGTGACATGACGGCACCGGAACCCCCCTCCGCACCGGAACCTCTCTCCGCACCGGCCCCCACCACGCCGACCCCCACCGCCGCGCCCCGGGCCGCCACCGGGCGCACCGATCCGGGGGCGCCCTACACCGATCCGACCCTGGGCATCCCCGTCCCCACCTCCTGGCGCGGCGAGCCACGCAACCGGCTGGTGACCATCGGCGACTCCCTGACCCAGGGCTTCCAAAGCTGCGCCGCCTTCCAGACACAGCTGTCGTACCCGGCGATCATCGCGCACGAGCTGGGCTGGGCCGAGCACTTCCGCCATCCCTCCTTCGAGGGCTGCGGCGGGCTCCCCCTCAACCTGGAGATGCTGCTGCGCGACATCGAGGACCACTGCGGCCGGGCCATCGACTGGTGGGACACCCCCTCGGCGCTCTTCCGGGCCCGCCGCTTCATGGACAAGGTGGAGGACTACTGGGAGCGTGGCGCCGGCTGCGCTCCGGTGGCCGAGGAGGCCATCAACCACAATCTGGCCGTCTTCGGCTGGGACCTGCGGGACGCGCTGGACAAGTCGGCCGACGTCTGCCGCGAGATGATCGACGCTCCGCACGACGATCTGGTGCGGCAGGTGGTCGGCAGCCCGGGTGAGCGTGCGGCACTGCGCACCCTTCCCACCCGGCCGCCGGCCGCCGGGGCGCTCACCCAGGTGACGGCGGCTGCCGCACTGGGCGAGCAGACGGGCGGCACCCGGCACGGCGAGGCCACCGAGGACGGTGAGCGGGAGGCGGACCCGGAGCACGGCATCGAGACGCTGATCGTCTTCCTCGGCGCCAACAACGCGCTCTCCTCCGTCATCGAGCTCAAGGTCGTCTGGAGCGAGGAGGGCTACGACGACCTGCGCGAGAAGGCGCGCTTCACGGTGTGGCGGCCCGAGCACTTCGCGGCCGAACTGCGGCAGCTGGCGGACGCGGTGGAGCGGATCAGGGCCCGGCACGTGATCTGGTGCACCGTCCCGCATGTCACCATCGCGCCGATCGCCCGGGGCGTGCGCGGCAAGCTGGAGCCCGGCTCGCGCTACTTCCCGTACTACACCCGCCCCTGGATCAGCGACAGGGCCTTCGATCCGGAGCGCGATCCCCATCTGACCGCGGAGCAGGCCCGCGCGGTGGACGCGGCGATCGACCAGTACAACGACGCGATGGCCGAGGTGGTGCGCGGGGCGCGGCAGGCCGGGCGGGACTGGTATCTGCTGGACGCCGCCGGGCTGCTGGACCGGCTGGCCTGCCGCCGCTACTTCGAGGACGAGGCGGCGCGGCCCGACTGGTGGACGCCGTATCCGCTCCCCCGCGAGTTGGCGGGGCTCGATCCGGTGCCCAACTCGCGGTTCCTGCTGAGCGACGGCGACCGGCGCAGCGACGGCGGGCTGTTCTCGCTGGACGGTGTGCATCCGACGACGGTCGCCTACGGCATCCTCGCCCAGGAGCTGATCGAGGTGATGCGGCGGGCGGGCGTGGAGTTCCGTACCTCCTACGGAGGCCGGCCGCGCACCGGCCCGGTGCGGGTGGACTTCACCCGGCTGATGCGCCGTGACACCCTCATCAACCGCCCGCCGGCCAACGTCACCTCCGGTCTGGACGCCATCGGGTGGGCCGACGAGGCGCTGGACGTGCTGGCCAGGGCGCTGCGGTTCGGCCGCCGCGGCACGTAGCGGTCGAGCAGGAGGGCGATCGGACCGGACGAGCAGGTTCCCCGCCTCCCGGTCCGACAGCGGAAGCGCCGTGCGGTACGCACATCGGGTGGTACGGACATCGGGCGGTACTACCGTATGGACATCGGTCCGCTCAGCCCCCGTTCCCGTACCGCACCAGCGCCCAGGCCAGGCATCCGAAGGCGGCCGTGTTGCAGACGGTGCGGACGATGTTCCATCGGTGCCATGCGCTCTCGAAGCGCTCGCGCAGCGCGGCCAGTCCTTCGGCGCTGTCCGGCAGCCCGCCCGCGTCGAGCGCGTCGTTGAGCGGCACGTTGAACGCCATGGTGATCACCAGGACGGCCACGTACAGCACGGCCGCCGCGCCCACCCACCACACAGCGCCCCTGCTGCCGCCACCCCACAGCTGCAGTGCCCCGGTGGCGACGATCAGCAGCAGCGAACCCGCGAACAGCAGCAGGAACCAGCCGTTGAGGATGGCCGTGTTGATGCGTTGCATGCCCTCCACGAACGTCCGGTCCCCGGCGCGCCGCAGCCCCGGGAGGACCGCACAGGCGAACCCGTAGTAGAGGCCCGCGCTCAACCCGGTCAGCAGCACGGCCCCCATCAGAGTCACCCCTTGTAGCACTCGCACACCCTCCCCCTCTCCGTGGTGCCCGCGCTCTCGGTCGGCCGGGCTGTGCGCCCAGTCAACCGGGTGCGGGCCCGCGGCCCCATGGTCCGAACGCTCACGGGGATGTGCCGGCGTCGCACCCGCCACGCGTGGGACCAGTCGGTGAAAACCAGAAGATAACCGGCGCGCCGCTCAGGTTCGACAGTCGGATTTTGTCAAGGTCACTCTGCTTCATCTCGGGAGGCGGAGTCGTCCATGCCTGAATTGCCGGCACAGCGCACAGCTCGGTACGGCAGCGAGCCACGGGGGCGGATGACCGTCCTGCACCTCGCCCAGCCCGTCGAGGGCGGTGTGGCCCGCGTCGTCACCGATCTCGCCGCGGCCCAGACGGTCGCCGGTCTGCACACCGTCGTGGCCTGCCCCGACGGCGGCCGGCTGGCGCACGCGGCGTCCGCGGCGGGCGCACGGACGGCGCGCTGGTCCGCCGTCCGGGAGCCCGGAGTGGGTGTGGCGGCCGAGGTGTACGGCGTACGACGCCTGCTCCGGGCCGTACGCCCGGACCTGGTGCACGCGCACAGCGCCAAGGCGGGACTCGCCGCACGCCTGGCGGTGCGCGGCAGGCTGCCCACCGTCTACCAGCCGCACGCCTGGTCCTTCGAGGCCGCGACGGGGCACACCGCGCGGCTGGCCCGCGCCTGGGAGCGGTATGCGGCCCGATGGGCCGACAGGGTGCTGTGCGTGAGCCGGGCCGAACGGGACACCGGCACGGCAGCCGGTGTCCACGCCCGGTGGGCCGTGGTGCACAACGGCGTCGACACCGCACGCTTCGCCGCCCCCGAGGCGCGGGAGACGGACCGGCGCGCGAGGCGGCTCGCGGCACTCGGCAAGCTGCCGCCGGCCGCCGTGCGGGACCTGCCGCCCTCGGCGGTGCTGGTGGTGTGCGTCGGACGGCTGTGCGAGCAGAAGGGCCAACGCACGCTGCTGGCCGCCTGGCCGCGGATCGCGGCACGGGTTCCGGACGCCCGGCTGGTGCTCGTCGGAGACGGCCCCGACCGGGAGCCGCTGCGCCGCGCCGCTCCGCCGGGAGTGGTGTTCGCGGGCGCCAGCGAGGCGGTGGGCGACTGGTACGCCGCCGCCGACCTGGTGGTGCTGCCCTCCCTGTGGGAGGGCATGGCACTGACCCCGCTGGAGGCGATGGCGTGCGGCAGCCCGGTGGTCGTCAGCGATGTCGCCGGGTCCCGCGAACTGCTGCCACCAGGCCAGGAGGCCGGCTGCCTGGTGCCGCCGGCCGCCCCGGAAGCGCTCGCGGACGCGGTGGCACGGCTCGCGCTCGATCCCCGGCTGCGCGCGGAGTTGGCCGGGGCGGCCGTCGCACACGTACGCGACCGGTTCGACATGCGAGCCACGGCGGCGGCCGTGCTGGAGCTCTACCGGGAAGTGCTATGGGAGCGCGGGACGAAGGTGACCGTCCCGGCCGCGGAATGGGCAGGTATGCGATGACCACGGACAGCTCGGCCGGCGCCCAGGGCCCGCACAGCGCCGCGGGACCGGCCGGAACTCCCGCACGGCGCCCCGTCCGTGCCGCTCCCGTCGTCCCTCGCCCGGTGTCCGGCGCGGGCGGCGAAGCTGACGGGCGGACCGCAGCCGGCGGACAGGCCCCGGCCCTCTCGCTGCCGTCGGCACGCACCCCGGTGCCGATGCCGCCGGCCCGGTGCGCGGCGCGACGCCCCCGGGCGGCCCTGTCGCTGGCCGCCGCCGATGTGGCGGGCACCGCAATCGCCGTACTGGCCTGCGCGGGGGCGGCCGGGGCGCCGCTGCTGCAGGCCGCCGCCTGCACGAGCCTGGCGGCCCTGTGTGCGCGAGCGGGTCTGTACCGGCCCGGGCTGGACTCCCGGGCGCTCGACGAACTCCCGGCACTCAGCGGGCGGGTGGTCATCGCCTGGTGCGTCGGCGTCACCGTGCTCGCCGCCTGCGACCGCACCGGGACGGTGAGCCTCAGCGGTCTGCTCGCCGGTATCGCCGCCAACGCCGTACTGGTGTGCGCGTTCCGCGCGCTGGTGCACGCGGTGCGCCGCCGCCGGGGACGGAGCAGACCGCGTGCGGCTCTGGTCGTGGGGCAGGGCGAGACGGCGCAGGCGGTGACCGCCGCGCTCGCGACACGCTCGCGGTACGGACTACGGCCCGTGGCACTGGTCGAGCCGGGCCGGACCGCGACAGCCGGCCCCGCCCGCCCGGACGGCACCCCGAACGCGCCGGACGCGCCGGAGGCCCCGGGACCGGGAGATGACACCGCCGAACGGTCGCAGTTGCCCGTCGCCACCACCTTGGAGGAGGTGGCGCGGGATGTCACCCGCTTCCGGGTGCGGGACGCCGTCTTCGTACGGTCGCCCTGGGAGGACCCGCACACCGCGGCGCTGGCCGTGCTGCTGGGCGAGCGCGGGGTGACCGGCTGGCTGGTACGGCCCGGCTGCTCGCTGGGCGCACACGGGGGACACGCCCTCCCGGGCCGCGAGCAGATGACCGACACGCACCTTTGGGGCTTCTCCTGCCGTCGGCTGCAATTGGAGTGCCCACGGCCGCGCACCGGCCGGCGCAAGCGGCTGCTGGACATCGCACTCGTGGCCCCGGCACTGCTGCTGGCGGCACCGGTGATGGCCGGTTGCGCTGTGGCGGTGCGGCTGCTGGACGGCCCCCATGTGCTCTTCCGGCAGGAGCGCATCGGACAGGACGGGCGCCCGTTCACCCTGCTGAAGTTCCGCACCGTACGCCCCACCGACGCACACGAGTCGGCGACCCGGTGGACCGTCGCGGGAGACGGGCGTACGAGCCGCGTCGGCAGACTGCTGCGCCGCACCTCGCTGGACGAGCTGCCGCAGCTGTGGAACGTACTGCGGGGCGACATGAGCCTGGTGGGGCCGCGTCCGGAACGCCCCTACTTCGTACGCCGGTTCAGCAGGCTCCACGCGGGCTACGCGCAGCGGCACCGCGCCCCTGTCGGCATCACCGGACTGGCGCAGATCCACGGGCTGCGCGGCGACACCTCCATCGCGGAGCGGGCCCGGTTCGACAACCACTACATCGAGACCTGGTCGCTGTGGCAGGACGTGCGGATCATCTGCCGCACCGCCACCTCCCTCTTCCGGCTGGAGGGAAGGTGAGCGCGGTGGCCGAGGGCACCGCGCCGCCGCCCTCGCGGCCGGGCCGGAGCGCGCTGTCCCTCGGGCTGTCCCACCTCGCCGCGCGCGGGCCCGCGGTACCCGTCGTGGTGACGGTGCTGCTGCTGTGCGTCCCGGCGGGCAGCGCCGGTCCGGGTGCGCTTCCCGGAGTGACCCCCGCGGATGTGTGCTCGGGCGTGCTGGTGGTCTGGTGCGCGGTCCGGCTGCTGCGCCGCAGTCCCCCTCGGCGGGCGACCGGGCGACCCGCGCCACGCGCGCTGACGCCGCTCGCCGTGCTGGTGCTGGGCGCCCCCGCGACGGCCTTCGCCGTGACGACCGCCGCCTCGGCCGACCCCGCGGCGAGCTTTCCGGGCTTTGTGCGCTACCTCCAGCTGTTCGTCCTGGTCCCGGGCGCGGTGCTGCTGTCGCTGCGGGACGCGCGCGACGCCCGGCTGGTGTGCGGGGCGGTGGTACTGCTGGCGCTGATCGAGGGCGGCGTCGGCGTCGTGCAGGCCTGCACCGGTACCGGCGCCTCCTACCAGGGCGAACACGTCCGCGCGGTGGGCACCTTCGGTGCGCTGGACGTGATGGGCATGGCCACGGCCGTCTCGTACGGGCTGGTGACGGCACTGGCGTGCGGGCTCAATCCGCCCCAGGGCGCCGGCCGGTGGCTGCGCCCCTGCGCGCTGGGCTGCACCGTCGCGCTCGTCGTGCCGCTGGCCCTCTCCTACAGCCGTGGCGCCTGGATCGCGACGGCGTCGGCGTGTCTGCTGCTGCTCGCGCTGCGCGGGGTCCGTACGACGGTGTGCGCGCTGGCCGCCGTGCTGGCCACAGGTGTGGTGCTGGTGGGTGGATTGGGCGTGGCGACCCAGGAGTTGACCCAGCGGGCCCGCAGCATCACGGAGGTCTCCGACTCGCCGGACCGCTCCGTGACGGACCGGTACACCCTGTGGGGCGCGGCCGCGGACATCTGGCGGGAGTCCCCCGCCACCGGTGTCGGCCCCAAGGGGTTCCCCGAGCACCGCGACGCGCACGCGGCGTTGGAGCTGTCGTCCGGCAGCGACACGGCGGGCGCGGGAGTGCCCTTCCAGCGGGAGCCGCTGCTGTCACCGCACAACATGTATCTGCTCGTCCTCAGCGAGCAGGGCCTGGTGGGCACGGTGGCGCTCGTCGGCTCCTGGGGCGCGCTGCTGGTGTGCGGGCTGCGGCGGCTGCGGGACGCCCGGCGCGGCGGCTTCACCCGGCGCGCGGTCGACTGCGGTGCGGTGGCCACCGGCCTGCTGGTGTGGCAGTGCGTGGACTTCCTGTACGGGGACATCGGCGGCCCTTCGACCGTGCTGACCGCACTGGTGCTGGGAGTGGCCGCCTGGTGGGCGCTGTCGCCGGACGCCGGGGCGGAGACGGCCGGGCTGCACACCGACCGGCGGCTCGGCCCCGTGCGAGAGCCGGACAGGAGCCCCGCCCGGTGACCCGCCTTCGCCCCGCTGCCCTGCGACCGGTCCCTCCCCCGGCGGGCGGCCCACCGACACCGCCGGACCGGCGACCGGAGTCCGCCCCGGACAGGCAGCTGGAGCCCGCGCCGGGCAGGCAACCGGAGCCCGCCCCGGACCGGCGGCCGGAACCCGCGCCGGGCAGGCCACCGGACGGCGCCGGCGAGGAGTCGACGCGGCTCGGCCGGTCCCTGGCCCGGGCCGCGGCCGTCACCGCCGGGCTGACGGCCGCCGGGTCGCTGTTCGGGCTGCTGCGGGACCAGGCCATCGCCCAGCTGTTCGGCGCGGACGCCGGCACCGACGCGTTCCTCGTCGCCTGGACCGTGCCCGAACTGGCCGCGACCCTGCTGATCGAGGACGCCATGGCACTGGTCCTCGTACCCGCCTTCAGCCTCGCCCTCTCCCGCAGAGCGGCCGCAAGGGCCGGCGGGACGGAGGCGGACGGGACCGACCCCGTACGGGCGTTGATGGCGGCCACGCTGCCCCGGCTGGCGCTGCTGCTGGCCTGCGCCGCCGGGCTGCTGGCGCTGAGCGCGCCGTACGTCGTACGTGTGCTGGCGCCCGGCCTGCCCGACGCGGGCACCGCGGTCGACTGTCTGCGGCTGACCGCTCTGACGGTGCTGACCTTCGGCCTCGCCGGGTACTTCAGCGCGGCGCTGCGTGCGCACCGGCACTTCGTGGCGCCCGCCGCGATCTATCTCGCCTACAACACCGGGATCATCGCGGTGATGTTCGCCGGGCACGACCTGTGGGGCGTACGGGCCGCCGCGCTCGGGGTCGCGGTGGGCGGGGTGCTGATGGTGCTCGTCCAACTGCCCGCGTTCGTGACCCGGCTCCGCGCCCGGACCGAGGGCTTCCTACGGGCCCGGGCCGGGCGAGCCGCGCGTGCGGTACGCGAGCACGCGCGCACCGGCACGCTCGTCGGTGTCGGGGTGCTGGCGCCGGTCGCCACGTTCGCGGTGAGCCGGCAGGCGCAGGTGTTCTTCGAGCGCTTCGTGGCCTCCTCCCTGCCCGCCGGTGCCATCTCGCATCTCAACTACGCGCAGAAGGTGGCCCAGTTGCCGATGGTGCTCTCCTTGATGGTGTGCACCGTCACGTTCCCCGTCGTGGCGCGTGCCATGGCCGACGGCGACGCCGCGGCGGCCCGGCGGCGGGTGGAGCGCGATCTGGCGCTGGCGGGGCTGGTGGTGCTCCTGGGCGCCGCGTACGTGGTCGCCTGCGCACCGCAGATCGTCGGGCTGCTCTTCGAGCGCGGCGCCTTCGAGGCGCCGGACACCGCGGCCACCGCCGCCGTGATGCGGGTCTACAGCTGCGGTCTGCTGGGGCACAGCATGGTCGGCGCACTGGTCCGCCCGTTCTTCTCGGGGCGCCGCCCGCCCTGGTACCCGGCCGCCGCGATGGGCGCGGGGCTCGCCGTGACGGTGGGCGCCGGGGTGCCGGCGGCGGGCGGCTGGGGCGTCGGGGGCATCGCCGCGGCCAACGCCCTGGGCATCACCACCACCGCGGCGCTGCTGCTGCACGGGCTCGGCGCCCGGGTGGTGGCCATCGATGTGCCCCAGGTGGCGTCCGGGCTGCTGCGGCTGCTGGTGGCGGCAGGGGTGGCCGCCGTCGCGGGCTGGGCCGCCGCGGGGCTGTTCCCCGTACCCCTGGCCGGTGCGGTCGTGGGAGGAGTCGTCGTGCTGGTCACCTTCCTGGCCGTCGGACTGCTCGTGGGAGCGCCGGAGCTGCCGCACCTGTTCGCCACCGCCAAACGGAGGATCCAGCATGCGCGCTGAGACCCGCGGCCGAGTTCCATGGCTGCTGATGTACCACTCGGTCGCCGAGTGCGCCGACGACCCGTACCGCATCACCGTCTCACCGGCGCGGCTGGAGCGGCAGTTGCGCTGGCTGCGCGACCGGGGGCTGAGAGGGGTGAGTGCGGGAGAGCTGCTGCGGGCCCGCGCCGCCGGGCGGGACGGCGGACTGGTGGGGCTCACCTTCGACGACGGCTACGCCGACTTCCTGACCGCTGCCGTGCCGCTGCTGCGCCGCTACCGGTGCACCGCGACCGCCTTCGTGCTGCCCGGACGGCTCGGCGGCGACAACGCCTGGGACGAACTGGGCCCGCGCAAACGACTCCTGGACGCCGACGGCATCCGGGCGCTGGCCGCGGCGGGTATGGAGGTCGGCTCGCACGGACTGCTCCACGCCGACCTGACCAAGGCCGACGACACGACCCTGGAGCGCGAGACGGCGCACAGCCGCACGCTGCTGGCACAGCTCACCGGAACGGCACCGGCCGGGTTCTGCTATCCGTACGGGACGCTCGACAGCAGGGCCGTCGACGCGGTGCGCGCTGCCGGTTACACATACGCCTGCGCCATCGACCCCGGCCCGCTCACCGGGGTGCACGCGCTGCCGCGTGTCCACATCGGGGCGCGGGACACCTCCGTGCGGCTGTATCTGAAGAAGGTGCTGCATCCACTGCGCCGCAGGCCGCTGCCCGACCTGCCGACGCCCGGAGAGTCCGCCCTGGTGGACGGGGTGCGCCGATGAGGGTGCTGCACATCATCACCGGGCTCGGCGTCGGCGGCGCTGAGGAGCAACTGCGGCTGCTGCTGCGCCACTTGCCCGCCCACTCCGTACACGGCGAGGTCGTCACCCTCACCACGCCGGGCGCCGTGGCCGAGGGCATCAGCGCCGACGGCACCCGGGTGACCCATCTGGGCATGGCGGGCAACCGCGACCTGTCGGCACTGCCCCGGCTGGTGCGGCTGGTGCGCGCGGGCGGCTACGACCTGGTGCACACCCATCTGTACCGGGCCTGCGTCTACGGCAGGATCGCCGCGCGGCTGGCCGGGGTGCGCACGGTGGTGGCCACCGAGCACTCGCTGGGCGAGCATCTGCTGGAAGGCCGGCCCCTCACCCCCGCGGTCCGCGCTCTGCAACTGGCCACCGAGCGGCTCGGCACCACGACCGTCGCCGTCTCCGGCACGGTCGCCGACCGGCTGCGCCGCTGGGGCGTCCCCGAGGCGCGGCTGTGCACGGTGCCCAACGGCATCGACGCCGCCCGCTTCCGCTTCGACCCCGCCGTCCGCGACGCCGTACGGCAACGGCTGGACCTGGCACCCGACGCCTTCGTAGTGGCCGGGGTCGGCCGGCTGGTCGCGGGCAAACGCTTCGACACGCTGGTCGACGCCGTCGCCGAGGTGCCCGGCGCGCGGTTGCTGCTGGCGGGTGACGGCCCCGAGCGCCCCGCGCTGCGCGCCCGCGCCGCCGCACGGGGCGTGGCGGACCGGGTGCTGCTGCTGGGGGAGTGTGCGGGCGGGCTCGGAGGTGGCCCCGACCGTACCGCGGAAGCGCCGGATGTGCCCGGGGTGCTGGCAGCCGCAGACGTGTTCGTGTCGCCGTCCGAGGAGGAGTCCTTCGGGCTGGCCGCACTCGAAGCGCTCGCCGCCGGGCTGCCGGTGCTGTACGCGGCCTGCCCGGCGATCGAGGAACTGCCGCACGAACAGGCCCCGGGCGCACGCCGGTTCGCGGGACCTTCCGGGCAGGCGGACGCGTTGCGGGCGGTGCGGGCTGCCGGACCGCTGCGGCTGCCGGTTCCCCCCGTGGTCCGCCGCTACGACATCGTCCACTGCGCGGAGCGGCTGGCGCGGGTGTACCGCTCGGCGCTCGGCACCTGCCCGCGCGGCGCCGGGTCCGGCCCGAAGGCCGCAGGCGCTGTGCCGTCGCCCCCAGCCCATGACAGTCCCCTGACATCGAGGTGAGTTCCATGTCCAAGGCCGCACCGGGAAAGGCGGCACCGGCCTTCGAGCACACGACGGCCCGCCGGAACGCGCGGACCTCCAAGAGCGCGGATCAGGAGGCCGCCACCGGCACGGTGCCGGCTCCCGCCCCGACATCGGCGACGGCACGCGGACCGCGCCGGGCGCCCCGGTGGTGGCCGCTGCCGCTGTGCGCGGTGCTGGGCGCGCTGGGAGGGGCGGGGTACGCGACCGTCGCGGAACCGCGGTACGAGGCCACCAGCTACGTCCTCGTCTCCCCCGGACCGCGCGCCGATGCGGCGTCGGCGCTCGGCTACGCGCAGGCGTACGGGAAGATCGCCACGGACGCGTTCGTGCTGAGCGCTGCCGAGACCCGTACAGGGCTGCCGCGCGGGGCGCTCAGATCCCGGGTGCGCGCGGGCGCCTCACCCGACGCGCCGATGGTGCGGATCACCGGCAGCGCGCCTCGGGCCCAGGACGCGGCCGACTACGCCGACGCCGTCGCCCGCGCCCTCACCGGCACGGCACACAAGTCGGCCGAGAAGACCGGCGTCCGGCTGACCGTCGTCTCGCGCGCCGCTCCCTCCCAGGGGCCGGTGTCCCCCTCGCTGCCGATCGCCGTGGCGGTGGGGGTGAGCGCCGGTGGACTGCTCGGTGGACTGGCGCTGCTGGCACGCCCGCAGCGGCGCGCGGCGACCGCCGCGGCAGCGGTGCCGCTGCCCGCTTCCGGCGACGGGACGGCGGCAGCGGCCGACCGCCCGGCGCAGGCGGGGCCGCGGACGGCCGAGTTGGAGGACGCCCGATGACCTCACCGCTGCCGCCGTCCACCCGCCGCAGGCTCGCCGGCCCCGTCCTGTCGCCGTGGCGCGGCGGGCAGGGGGACGCCTGCGGGCAGCCGCCCGTCCGGCTGACCGCGACACTGTGCCGCGCGGAGGAGCAGTTCGCCGCACTGGCCGCCGACTGGGAGGCGCTGCGCTCCCGCAACCGGTCCGCGACCCCGTTCCAGAGCCACGCCTGGCTGTGGTCGTGGTGGATGTCCTACGGGCGCCGGGGCAGGTTGCGCCTCGTCCTGGTCCGGGAGAACGGCCGGCTGGTCGCCGCCGCACCACTGATGCTCGTGCACCGGCCGCTGCCCACGCTGGTCGGCCTCGGCGGCTCCATCTCCGACTACCAGGACGTACTGCTGGACGACAGCTGCCCGCGGGCGGCCGGTGGGCTGGCGCGAGCCCTCCACACGGCCTCGCGCAGCGCCGTGCTCGATCTGCGTCAGGTACGTCCCGGCGGCGCCGCCGAACGGCTCTACGCGGCCTGGCCGGGGGTCAGCAGATGTCTGGCCGACTCGGTCTGCCTGGAGCTGCCCGGCATCCCCATGGACGAGATGCTGGCCCGTCTGGCACCCGCCGGGGCCAAACGCACCCGGCGCAAGCTGCGCCGGATCGACGAACTCGGCATCGAGGCCTACGAGGTGCCGGCCGAGCGGGTGCCCGAGGCGGTGCGGACCATGCTGCGGCTGCACGAGCGGCAGTGGCGCGGCCGGAGGGTCACCCCCGAGCATCTGCGCTCCCGTTTCGCGGCTCATCTGGTGCGCGCAACGGCGGCTCTGGTGGCCGGTGGCGACGCCACGGTGACCGAGTACCGGATCGGCGGGCGGGTCGCCGCCTGCGATGTCGCCTTCACCTCGCCCGACCTGGTGTGCGGCTATCTGTACGGGGCCGATCCCGGGCTGCGTGCGCAGCGGGTGGACATCGCGACCATGCTGCTGCGGCACGACGCCCACTACGCGGCCGCCACCGGGCGGGGCACGCTGAGTCTGCTGCGCGGTACGGAGCCGTACAAGCTGCGCTGGCGCCCGGTGACCGCCGTCAACCGGCGCTATCTGCTGGCACGTCGGGAGCTCGCCCCGGCGCTGGGACTGCTCGCCGCGCAGGCGGCGGCCCGCGACCTGGCGGCGGGCGCGCTGCGCGAGCGGCCGGGCACCGCCGCCGTCCGTGCGCTGCTGGGCCGGGCAACCGGTGTGCGGGCACCGCGGTGACGGCGTGAGAGCGGCACAGCACCGGGCCCGGCCGCGGGTGAGGACCCGGCCGGGGTGCCGGGAGCAGCATTGCGCCCGGTCGGGACGGCGGCTATCCGGCCCACAGGCGCAGCCAGTCGAGGCGTACGCAGTGGCCGCCGACGTTCCAGCACCGTTCCCACCAGGGCCGGGGCGGCGTCGCGGGCGGCCGGCTCGGTCGCCCCGGACGGGGCTGCCCGGACTGCCGGGGTGGTTTCGGCGGTCGGGGCTCGGCGAACAGCGCCATCCGGTAGGTGGCCGAGGAGGTCGGGTTCCGGTGGCAGCGCCACACACCGTGCGGGCAGTAGTCGCTGATCGTCTGGTAGAGCGGCTTGTACCGGTCCATCCAGGCGAGCATCCCGCGGACGTACTCCGCGTTGTCCCCGTTGCGGAAGAGCCCCCACTCCGGGTAGGAGACGGGCTTGCGGTGCCGGGCTGCGAACTCGATGTGCGCCCGCAGCCCGTACGGTTCGCGCACCTGCTCCTCGAAGGGCATCCCGGCGGGCTGGTCGTAGGCGTCCATGCCGAGTACGTCGACCACGTCGTCGCCCGGGTAGCAGCGGGGCCAGGGGATCACGTCCCTGCCCCGGCTGGGCGCGAAGTCGAAGCGGAACCGCTGGCCCGGCACGGAGCGCATGATGGTCACGATGCGGCGCCAGTAGGCCTTCCACGCCGCCGGGTCGGGACCGCAGCGGTGCGTGTAGGTGGTGCCGTTCATCTCCCAGCCGAGCACCAGGACGGTGTCCGCGAGCCGCTGCCGTACCAGCCGCTCGGCCAGTGTGCGGTAGTGGCCGTCGAAGTGTCCGGCCGCGCCTTCGCGCAGCAGCGCGCGCACCCGCCGGTCCGACATCCGGGCCTCGTTGCGGGCCGCCATCGGCACGTTCAGCACCAGCAGCCGGTCGGGGTCCGCACGCCGCCAGCGCGCCCACGGCTCCAGGAGGCCGGGGTCGCCCTCGATGTCGGACCACAGGCGGCCGGGCAGGTAGGTGTGTCCGGCTCGCAGCCGGGTGCCGCCCAGCCAGCGCTCCATACCGCGGATACGGCGCACGCCCTCGTCACCGGAGCCGAGGAACGCGCCCACCAAGGGGTCGGCGGAGGCGACCGGCGCGGCGGAGGCGGACGGCGGTGGTGTGCCCTCGGGATGCTCCCCGCGGCCGGGGCCGGAGCCCGGCGCGCCGCTCGGCAGCACGGTGCAGGACGCCAGCAGCCCCGCGGTGACGGCTCCCCCGCACAGGATCACCTTGATCCGCTCGCGTCTGTGGG
>NZ_JAGPXJ010000095.1:0-27578 GCF_018070605.1 Streptomyces sp. B15 | reverse complement strand
GCAGTAGGGGTGTGCGGCCGAGGCCGCAGCGGGCAGCGGCGTAGCCATGCGCTGCCAGCTCATCGGCGCCGGCGACGTGGCCCAGTACGCGCAGCCGGCCGAGCCTCAGAGCGGTGTGCCCGACTCGCTTGCGCAGTGCGCGGCGCAGCGGCGCGTCACCGTGCAGCAGGCAGTGCGCCGTCTCGTGCGCGAGCGCCGCTTCCCGCAGCGCCCCGGCGGGGAACCACCCGCGCCAGCCGAGCCACCCGGCAAGCTCCTCGCCGAGAGCGAGGGTGTCGACGTACAGCTCGACGGCGGGTGCGGGGCGGGAGACGTAGCGGGCGAGCAGCAACTGGCCGAGGCCGCCGTCGCGTTCGACGACCCGCGCGCCGGAACCGTGCCCGTCGCGTCTGTGCGCGTCGGGTCCGCGTCCGCCCGGTCCGTGCGCGTCGGATCCGCGCCTGCCGCCGTCCGCGGCGAGTTCGGTGCCGAACGCCGTCGCCGCCTGCGCCCAACGGTCCAGCAGCGCGGGGCCGCGGCCCTCGTGGGTCGGGGTGTTGGCGAGCAGGCGGACGCCGAACTCGGCGTCGTCCAGCTCCGCCAGCCGTGTGCACTCCGCGCGCAGCGCCGCGCGGCGGGCGGGGGCGAGGGAACCTAGAGCCGGGCCCGGGGCAGCGGCGTGGGTCAGGGACCGGACGTCCCTCGCCGCGGCCGTCATGAGCGGGCCTCCACTATCGCCACCACCGGCTCGTCCGCCGCCCGCGAGCCCAACTCGCTGCGGGCCAGCGCCAGGAGCGGTTCGGCGTCCAGGACGCCGGAGAGGTCCGCGATACGCGAACCGAGCAGCAGGCGCAGTGCCGGGGCGCGCACCCCGCCGTCGCCGTACGTGGTGGACTCGCGTATCAACCGGGCCAGCAGCTCAGGGGCCGCGCCGACCGTGGTGGTCGCGACGCGGGCGTCGGCGGAGTGCAGGCGGACGACGCCGTCCGCGTCGAGGACCCGGACCGGGTGGCGGGATCTGCGGAAACGGCGGCGGCGTTCGGTGCCGTAGACGGTGTGCGCTGGGGTGCCGGCGAGCACCTCGACCGCCGATGGATCGGCCTTCAGGCTGGCCGCTGCGGCCGAGAGGCGCTCGGCGTCGTCGGCGCGGTGGGCGCGGTCCTGGGCGCGGAGTTCGGTGGCGCCGGTGGCGATGGCCCGTACGGTGTTGGTCTGCGGGTCGACGGTGACCTCCACTTCCACAGCGGCGGGGTCTGCGCCCTGCGCGACGACCGCCGCCTCCGCCTCTCCCCGGACGCCGAGGATCTGCTCCTGGGTGGCGCCCGGGATGATCCGTTCGATCTGCTCGCGTACCAGCGCCAGCGCGACACCGATCGGGCTGATGACCTCGTTGTGCGCGGCGATGCGGCCGGTCATGCCGGTGTCCGCTGCCAGGTGCGGGGTGACGGAGGCGGCACCGCCTCCGCCGCCGACGAGGACGGCGGTGTCGCGGTCGAGGCGGTAGTCGCGGACCATCGCGTCCACGACGTCCCGTACCTGCTTCACCCCCGCGTCCAGGATCCGCGTCGCGGCGCCGGCGACGTCCGTGCCCAGCGCAGCCGCCAGCGGCGCCAGCGCTGTCCTGGCCACCTCTGGGTCCGCGGCGGCGAAGTCGCCGTTCGGGACCCGGCCGAGGGCGTTGGCCGCGCAGGTCATGGTGAGCGCGAAACGGCCGCCCGCCGCGTCGAGCACGGCGTAGTCGTCCGGGTCGCCGTCGAGCGGGCTGATGGTGGCCAGCCGGGCGTCGCGCAGGTCCTCGGGGTCGGCGAAGCAGGCGTACGGCAGGCCTGCGATATGCGCACTGCGCGGGCCCACGGCACCCACCTTGCCGCCTCCGGTCCGCACCATCGAGCCGCCGCCGACGCCCACCGTGCGTACGTCGAGCGCGGAGAGGTACGAGGGCTTGCCGAGGATCGTGGCGTGCCGGACCGCGACCTTGCCCCGGCGGATCACGCTGATGTCCGTCGAGGTGCCGCCGGTCTCCAGGAACACGCCCTCGCTGACCCGCTCCTGCATCAGCGCTCCGGCCACTCCGGCGGCCGGCCCGGACAGCACGGTCAGCAGGGGCCGCCGCCGCATCTCCTCCAGCGACATCACACCGCCGTCGCACCGCATCACCATCAGCGCCGCCCGCACCCCGGCCGCCGTGATGCCGGCGTCCACCAGGTCGGCGGTGGCCAGCATCTTCGGGAGGATCGCGGCGTTCACGACGGCGGTGCGGGTGCGCTTGCGCAGCCCGTACAGCGAGGTGATCTCGTGCGCGGCGGTCATCGGCAGCCCGAAGGGGCGCGCCGTCTCGAGCACCGTATCCTCGCCGTCCGGCAGGTCGACGCTGAACGGCTCGCTGGCCACCAGCACCTCGGCTCCCGCAGCGGTGACCCGCTCGACGGCGGTGCGTACGGCCGCGGCGTCGTCCGGGTCCGCGACGTGTGCGTAGGACAGCGGGAGCCGCTTGCCGGGGGTGAGTTCGAGGTGCGCGAGACCGGCGAGGCGTTTCGTCGGCAGGGCGCCGGGTCCGGTACCGATACCGATGAGGCCGACCGGGGCCACATCACCTTCGAGCAGGGCGTTGGTCGCCTGCGTGGTGCCGTGGGCGAGGAACGCGATGCTGTCCGAGGCGGAGGCGGGCTCGCACCCGACATCCTTCAGTATCCGGTCCAGCGCCTCCACGATGCCGTGCGCGACACCGTCTGCGTGATGGTGGCTGGTCGGAACCTTCACTTGGGCGACGAGCCGCAGTGTGGCGGAGTCGATCGCCACGGCGTCGGTGAAGGTTCCGCCCACGTCGATGCCGACGCGGATGCGGTGTGAAGCCATGAGGACCACCCCTTGTGTCGTATGCGGGTCGTGTGAACGGCGCGACACGGGCCTTTGCGTCAGTAGCCGCGGATGTCGGGCCAATGTCGCTGCACGCCGGACCGGTCGAGGACGCGGGCGAAGTCCTCGAACTCTTTGTCCTCTTCCTGCACCTGGTGTGGCCGCACGCCCTCGGTGAGGCAGTGCGCGGCGAGTGCGCCGGCGACCTCGCCGACGTTCCACTCCACGGGGTGCAGACGGTGGCAGCCGTTGGTGATGTGCGTGGTGCCGATGTTCTTGCCGCCGGGCAGCAGGTTGCGGACCCGGCGCGGCACCAGCGCACCCAGCGGGATCTCGAACGGTACGGACCCGATGTCGATGTAGTTGTCGCCGCCGGTGGACGGGTGCAGGTCGATGCGGTAGCCCCCGACGCCGACGGAGTCCCGGTGTCGGGTGCGTCCGTACGGCCCGACGATGTCGATGGCGACATCCTGCTCGGTGACGGTGGTGACGGCCTTGATGCGGCGGGACTCGCGTACATACGCTGCCTTGGCGAGGCCGTCGGCCGTGCCGGTGACGTCGGGACGGAGCTGCAGACCCGGGAATCCGGTGCCGCCGTCGGGGCGTGGGGCCTCGGTCTGCAACCAGTACAGGACGGACAGCGACTGCTCCCTGGCTCCGGCGAGCGCGGCCCGGCTCGTCTCCGCGCCGGCACCGACGAACGGCTTGAGCCAGTAGTCGTTGAGCGGCCAGTTGACGAGCGTGATGTCGGAGTCGAAGGCGCCGGGACGGTGGAGCCTGCGGGCGAGGATGCGGCGGAACTCCCACAGCTCCTTGTCCCCGGCATCGGCGCTCTGGTCGGCGGACACATCGAGGGGATCGGCGCCCGGGTTGGGCACGAAGGTGCGCTCGACCGGCGCGAGCGTGCGGGGGTCGGGGGCGAGGAAGCCGAGCAGTGGCCCTGGCCAGAAATCGGGCCGGTAGGAACGCCAGAAGTCGTAGCCGTCCGGGCGGTCGATGGTGTGGTCCTCGTCCTCGTGGTGCGAGAGGGCGAAACAGACGGTGATGCCCTGCTGGTTGAGCGGGTCGGCGGTCTCGGGCGCGTGCGGCTCGCCGTGCTCGGCTCGCGACTCGGCGCCCAGCGCGTACTCGACGCCCGCGAGTTCGAGCAGTTCGCCGGTCTCGGTTGCGTCGATGACGTACGGTGCCGCGACGGTGTGGCGGGCGCCGTCGCGGACGTCCTCGACGGTGACGGCCCGAATGGTGTCGCCGTCGACGTCGGCGGCGACCGGGCGGTGATCGGTGAGCACGGTGAGCCGCCCTTGCCCGGTTGGGAGCCGCCGCCATCCCGCCGCCGCTGCGCGGTGTGGGGCGAGCATCGCCTCCAGCATGGCGAGCGCGACCCGCGGCTCGTGGCACAGCTTGCTGACGCGCCCTGCGCCTGGGTTGAGCCGCAGCAGTTCGAGCGCCTCCGCACGCAGCGGGTACCAGCGGCGGTAGTGCTCGCGTATCGCTTCCCGCAGCGCACGGTAGGTGGCGGTGACGCCGAACTCCTCCACCCAGGGGTGCTCGTCCGGCGGCACCGCCTGGGAGGTGAGCTGGCCGCCGATCCAGTCGGTCTCCTCGGTCAGAACGGCGGTGCGCCCGGCCCGGCAGACAGCGAGGGCGGCAGCAACGCCGCCGAGGCCGCCGCCCACGATGAGGACGTCGGTCTCGGTGGGGGTGGCGATGGGGGTGGGCATCCGGTGCGTGCTCCTTGCTGATGTTGACGGCTGGGGTGGGTCAGAGGGCGGCAGGTGGCGGGCCCGTGGTCGTGCCGGAGCGGAACGCGCAGGCCACCAGCGGCTCGTCGGCTTTCTCACCGATCAGCAGCGCCGTGAGCACCCGGACGGCCGCGGCGCCGAGCGCGGTGCGGGGGATGTCGAAGCCGGTGGGCTCCGGGCGGTCGGTGAGATCGGCGGGCGGTGAACCGAGCAGCGCGAGCGAGAGATCGTCCGGGGCGCTGAGCCCGGCGCCGTCGACGGCGGCCAGCAGCGCCCGCCAGACAGCGCCGGTGTCGGTCTCCTCGGCGACGAAGGCGGTGACGCCTTCCTCGCGCCGCTCCCGCACCCAGTCCGGGGTGATCTCGGCGGCCGGGTCTACGGCGCGCACGACGGGGTCGGCGCCACCTGAGGGTCCCGCGAGGCCCGCTGCGGTGAGCCCGGTGCGGAAGCCGCGCTCGCGGTCGATGGAAGCGGTCGCGTCGTCGTCCTCACGGACGAGGACGGCACGACGGTGGCCGAGTGCGGCGAGGCGGCGCATGACCTCGACGCCGGCGTCGACGTAGTCGGCACCCACCCAGGCCAGGTCCGACAGGTCGTCGCGGCGGCCGATGTGTACGACCGGGTAGCCGTCCTCCACGAGTCGGCGCAGCGCGGCGGTGGGTGCGTGGCGGCCGAGGAGGAGGCAGCCGTCGGCGAGCCGCACCCGCTCCAGTGCCCCGGGAACGTCCGCCTGGGCACCGCCGGGGCTGGAACCGGTGAACAGCACCAGGTCGAAGCCGCGTGCGGCGGCCTCCTGCTCCACGCCGACGAGAAACGGGTAGTACGAGTGCTCCACGGCGGTCGGGAACGTCGCGGTGAAGCTGAAGACGCCCAGCAGATTGTTGCGGGACGCAGCCAGCCGGCGGGCCGCCGGGTCGGGTACGTAGCCCAGCTCCCGGGCCGCCGCCAGTACCCGGGCACGGGTCTCGGCGTGCAGTGCGATGCCCTGCTTGTTGCCGCCGAGCACCAGCGACACCGTGGTCTGGGACACCCCGGCGAGCCGGGCTACCTCAGCTTGTCGTGGCCGTCCCCGCCGGGCCTTTGCGGTCCGTGGCGGGTTGTCTTCGGCCATGTCCGGTTCTCCTTCGCCAGTGTGCTTCGGCTTGCTAATACGCATTAGCGTCGGAGTTGCTGAAAACAGCTGCTTGCTAATGCGGATTAGTCAGCACCTTGCCGCCGAATTGTCGGCCTGGTCAAGGGGCTTCACCGGCTAATACGGACTAATGCGTCAGCTCTCCGGCCTCCGTCGGGCTGGAGGGCTGGAGTTGCGTCCGTCCTTCACCCACCGATCGGCCCCGGCGGACGCGGCCGAAGCGGCGCGCTGCGCGGGTACGGCACCCGAGGTGTCGGCCAGGCCGGGAGACGTGGACGACGGCGGAAACACCAGCCGGATCGCCAGGCCGCCTTCAGGGTTCGCGCCGGCCTGTAGGTCCGCACCATGTGCCCGTACGATCGACGCGACGATCGACAGGCCCAGACCCGCGCCCTCCCCAGGGCCGCGGGTGCGCTGCTCCGCACGGCGGAAGGGCTCGAAGAGGAGCGGCACATCCGCGAGCGGCACCACAGGCCCGTTGTTGACGACCTCGATGGCGTCCGATTCGACGCGCACCCGCACGGTGCCGCCGGAGTGGTTGTAGCGGATGCCGTTGGAGATGAGGTTGTACATCGCGTGTTCCAGCAGGACAGCGTCGCCCTCGACGGACAGCGGCTCAGCTTTCACATCGAGAGTGACCGAGTGCCGGGCCGCAGCCTCTTCCAGGCCCGCCGCGCAGCCAGTGGCGATCTCGTGCAGTGCGACGGGTTCGGGGTTGGACAGCTCCCGGTCCGAGACCGCGAGCAGCAGGAGGCCCTCGATGAGCCGCTCGCTCCCGTCCGCGTTCTCGATCAGCTTGCGCCGCATACGGGCCACCTTCTCCGGCGGCGGGTCGTTCGCCAGACCGATCTCGGCCGCGGCGCGCTGGACGGAGACCGAGGTACGCAGTTCATGTGCGGCGCTGGCCGCGAACCGCTGCCGGACCGCGACCAGATGCTCGATCCGGTCGAGCATCTGGTCGAAGGTGTCGGCGAGTTCCTTGAGCTCGCCACGCGGCGCCCTCAGGGCGAGCCGCTCATGCAGGTTCTCACCCGAGAGCCGCTGGGCCCTGGCGGTGATGACACCGACGGGGCGCAGCACCCGGCCCGCCATCCACCAGGCCAGCAGCGCTGAGACGACGGTGAAGACGGCCAGGGACACGCCGGAGACCGTCAACAGGCGGCTCAGCGCCGCGTCACCGGCGGCGTTGCTCACCTTCCTGGTCAGGTTCACTCCGTCACGGTCCAGGGGCTGCGTCCGCTGGGGGGTGGTGCTTGCGAACCCCTCCTGCGCGTTCCCCTCCGGCGCTTTGCTGTCCGCGGGCACGGCTTTGTCGATCGCCACGCCGATCCGGGAGTCGAGACCCTGTTCCAGCAGGACGTAGACGAGACCGGTCAGCAGCACGCCGACCAGCACGAGCAGGCCGGTGTAGAGGGCGGTCAGCCGGGCCCGTTCGCTGTTCACAGGGCATCGCCCAGACGGTAGCCCGAGCCCGGGACCGTTTCGATCACAGGTGGGTCGCCCAGCTTGGCGCGCAGTTTGGAGAGGGTGACGCGGACGGCGTTGGTGCGGTAGCTGGTGTCCTCCTCCCATACCTGCTCGATCAGATCATCTCCACTGACCACCGCGCCGTCGGCCCGCAGCAGCGTCTCCAGCACGGCGAACTCCTTGCGGGACAGGGCGAGATAGCGACCGTCCCGGGTCACCTGACGCCTGGCGGTGTCGAGGACGAGCCCGGCCCGTTCCAGTACGGGTGGCAGCGCGGGCTGTGCACGGCGTCCGAGGGCGAGTACGCGTGCCAGCAGCTCGTCGTACGCGAACGGCTTGCTGAGGTAGTCGTCAGCGCCCAGACCGAGCCCGGCCACCCGGTCCCGTACGTCTCCGGCAGCGGTCAGCATCAGAATGCGGGTGAGCAGCCGCTGCTGTACGACCCGGCGGCACACCTCGTCGCCGTGCAGCCGCGGCAGGTCCCGGTCGAGGATGAGGACGTCGTACGCGCCGAAGCGAAGCTTGTCCATCGCGGCCTGGCCGTCATGGGCCACATCCACGGCGACGGCGTCGCGCCGCAGCCCCTCGGCGACCATCTCGGCCAGGAACTCCTCGTCCTCCACCAGTAGTACACGCATGCCTACCTGTGTACCGGGGTTGGGGGTTTCGTCGGTGTAAACGGATTCGCTGAGAGAAACGAAACACGCTTCTGCGGCACGGTCATCGCGTTCGAGAGCACCGCACCGTCACCGTCTTCGACGAGGAGACCGTCATGCAGAAGTCACCCGCACACCGTCGCGCCGCAGCCGCCCTCACCTGCGTGGCCGCACTGGGCCTGTTCGGCACGGCGTGTTCCGACAGCTCCGGCGACAAGGACGCGAAGGGCTCCGGGACCTCGGCCGGCAAGACCGACGAGGACAAGGCCGTCGCGTTCCGCAAGTGCCTGCGCGACAACGGCCTGGATGTGGGCGAGCCCAAGGGCGAGGGCCAGGGAAAGAAGGGCGGCACCGTCGCCATCGGCGGCGGCAACAAGGCGAAGGTGGAGAAGGCGATGAAGGCCTGCCGGGACAAGGCTCCGAACGGTGGCGCCCAGGACCTGTCGCAGGCCGACAAGGACAAGATGCTCAAGTTCGCCAAGTGCATGCGGGACAACGGCTACAACATGCCCGACCCCGAGTTCGGCGAAGGCGGCATGCAGAAGTCCAGGAAGGTGCCGAAGGGCGAGGAGAGGAAGAAGTTCGACAAGGCCAACAAGGCCTGCAAGGGCCTGAGCAAGTGAAGCGTCCCAGGCTGAAGCGAGGCACTGTACTGATGGCTGCACTGGCAATAGTGATCGCGGTGTGCGGCTCCACCGTGTTCGCCACGCAGAACTCTGCCGACGATGGCGGTACGTCCAAGGACGCGGGTCTGCCCCCGGACACCGCCGCCGTCGAACGGGGCGACCTGAGCGAGAGCACACAGGCGGACGGGACCATCGGCTACGGGGGTGAGCGGAAGATCAACGCCGCCGGCGCGGGCACGCTGACCTGGACGGCCAAGACCGGTTCGGTGGTAAAGCGGAACGGCAAGCTGTTCGCGGTCGACGACCGTTTCGTCCGGCTGATGCGCGGCTCCCAGCCGATGTACCGGACGCTGAAGAAGGGGGTCGAGGGCGCCGACGTACGGCAGCTCGAGGAGAACCTCGCCGCGCTCGGCTACACCGGCTTCACGGTCGACGAGGAGTACACCGGCCTCACCGCCGACGCCGTGCAGCGCTGGCAGGAGGCGAACGGCGACAAGGAGACCGGCTCCGTGGGTCCGGAGGACATCACCTTCGCACCCGACGACATACGGATCGAGAGCTTCAGCCGTTCCGTCGGCGACCGGACGGCGCCTGGTCAGCCCGTGCTGACGACCACCGGTTCCGAGCGCGTCGTCTCCATGAAGCTCGACGTGGCTGAGAGCGGAGCGGTCAAGCAGGGCGACAAGGTCACCGTCGAACTCCCCGACGGCAAGTCGGCGGAGGGCGAGATCCGTACCGTCGGCACCTCGGCCGAGAAGGAAGGCGGCGACTCCGAGGACGACTCGGCCAAGGTCAAGGTCACCGTCACCCTCGACGAACCGGAGCAGGTGGAAGCGCTGGACCAGGCACCCGTGACGGTGGAGCTGAAGGGGCAGTCCCGGAAGGACGTGCTGACCGTACCTGTCGAGGCGCTGCTCGCGATGGACGGCGGGGGCTTCGGCGTGCAGGTCGTGGAGCACGGCAAGGCCCGTGATGTACGGGTCGAACTGGGCCTCTTCGGCCAGGGCAGGGTCGAGGTCAGCGGCGGCGGGCTGCGTGAGGGCATGAAGGTCGGGGTGCCCAAGATATGACCCGGGTCGTCGGCCTCACGGGGGTCACAAAGGAGTATGCGGACGGCGTCACGGCGCTGAACGACGTGGATCTCGACATTGAGCAGGGCGAGTTGGTGGGCATCGTCGGTCCTTCGGGCTCGGGGAAGTCCACGCTGCTGCACATCGTCGGCACGCTGGACCGGCCCACCTCCGGCTCGGTCGAGATCGCCGGGTTCGATGTGGCGGCGCTCTCCGACCGCGAACTGTCCGCGCTGCGGGCCCGGCATGTGGGGTTCGTCTTCCAGGCGTTCCACCTGGTGCCGGGGATCAGCGCGCAGGACAACGTGGCGGAGGGGCTGCTGTACTCGGGACTGCCGCGCGCCGAACGGCGGCGGCGTGCCGCTGAGGCGCTGGAGCGGGTCGGCCTCGCCGACCGTGCACGGCACCGGCCGCACGAGCTGTCCGGAGGGCAGAAGCAGCGGGTGGCGATCGCACGCGCCGTGGTCGGCGCCCCCGAACTGCTGCTGGCGGACGAACCGACCGGCGCGCTGGACTCCGCGTCCGGTGAGTCGGTCATGGAGCTGCTGCACGACCTGGGCGAGGCAGGGGCGACGATCGCGGTCATCACACACGACACGGAAGTCGCGGACCGACTGCCGCGCCGGGTCCGGCTGCGGGACGGTGCGGTGGTCGAGGACGTACGGGATGACGTGCGGGAAGACGTGCGGGTGCACGTGCCGGGCGACGCCTGGGCGGGCGCCTGATGCCCCGTCACAGGTTCGCGCGCCGTGTTTCCGCGCGCCGCAAGCTCAGCCCGGCCCGGCTCAGCCCGCGTGACGTCCTGCACGTCGGCTCGGGCGGGTTGCGCAGCCGCCCGCTGCGCGTCGTCCTCTCCGCGCTGGGCATCGCCATCGGTATCGCCACCATGATCTCGGTGGTCGGCGTATCGGCGTCCAGCCAGGAGCAGCTGATGCGGCGCCTCGACCGGCTCGGCACCGACATGCTGGTGGCGTCGCCTGGCGAGTCGATGTTCGCTGATGAGGACGTCAAGCTGCCGAAGAACGCAGTCGGCAAGGTCGGCCGTATCGACGGAGTGGAGGAGGCGGGCGCGACCGGCACCGTCGATACGACCGTACGCCGCACCGACAAGCTCCCCGAGGAGGAGAGCGGGGGCATCACCGTCCAGGCCGCGACCCAGGAACTGCTGAAGGTCGTACGGGGGAAGACCGCCAGTGGCCGCTGGCTGAACGGGGCCAATGGCCGCTACCCCGCCGTCGTACTCGGTGACGTCGCCGCGCAGCGGCTCGGGGTCGGCAAGGCGGGAGCACAGGTGTGGCTGGGTGAGCGGTACTTCACGGTCGTCGGCATACTCGCCCCGCTGCCCCTGGCCCCGGAGCTCGAACGATCGGCGCTCGTCGGCTGGGACGCCGCCGAACGGCTGCTCGACTTCGACGGCCACCCGACCTCGGTGTACGAGCGCTCGACGGACGACTCCGTGAGGGACGTACGAAGCCTGCTCGCGCCCACGATCGACCCGGAGAACTCGCAGGACGTCAAGGTCACCGATCCGTCCGCGAAGCTCCAGGCGAAGGCGGCGTCGGAGGGGGCTTTCAACAGCCTGCTGCTGGGGCTCGGCGGCATTGCGCTCCTGGTGGGCGGGGTCGGCGTCGCCAACACCATGATTATCTCGGTGCTGGAGAGACGGTACGAGATCGGGCTGCGGCGCTCACTGGGCGCGGCACGCGGTCAGATCCGCATCCAGTTCGTCACGGAGTCACTGCTGCTGTCCGGACTCGGCGGCGCGGTCGGCGTCGTCCTGGGGGCGGCAGCGACGGGGGTGTTCGCGCATATCGGCGGCCTGCCCTGGGTCGTCCCGCTGTGGTCGGTCGCGGGTGGCTTCGGCGCCACCCTGGTCATCGGCACGCTCGCGGGCCTCTACCCGGCGGTCCGCGCAGCGCGTCTCTCCCCGACCCTGGCGCTGCACGCGGCGTAGGCCCTGTCATCAGCCGCCTGACGGGGCCACGATGTTTCCGGACAGGCCACCTACCGAGGTTGACTCGCGATGTTGCTGCTGGTTATCCCGTACCCAGCTCGGCGGACCCATCGTCCTGGTCTGGGACAACCTCAATGTCCACACGGCTGCGGGACTGCGAAAGTTTGCCGGGACGCAGGACTGGCTGACCATCTACTACCTGCCGCCCTACGCACTCGTCGCGGCGGGGTCGGTAGCCGTACTCTCCGTTCCTCCGTATACACGGCATCCGTCCGTACGGCCTCCGCGCAGACGGCGTACCAGCCGCATGGGGCGGTGGGCCCGCACGCTTCCATCTTCCGGGGGCGATCCCTGTTTCCGCCTGCGTGGGGGTGTGCGACGGGGCCCTTTGCCAGGGGCGGCACGCGGCCGCCGAGCCGCGTGCCGACCGCTGCCGATACTGCCGACCCCCGTTAGTACGGCGCCTGACCCCGTCAGTACGGCGACAGCCCGCAGCCCGAGGCGGACGGTGGGGTTGATACTGGTGGGCTCGCGTATTCAACTGTCACCAGTTCTCCGAAGGCTCCAGCCTGGTGGTGACCGCCAGTGGTCCCCAGAGGCGTATCGGCTCCAGATGCCTCAGGCTTCGGAGGCCAGCTTGGCCGTGGTCGGCGGCCGGCCGCCGGACCCGGATCTCGGTGCCGTCGACGATCCCAGTCTTCCCGCTGGCACCCAGACGGTCGACGACCTCGGCCAGAGTTCGCAGCCGAAGGCCAGGGCCCACAGTGCATCCTCGCTCGGCGAGCAGCGGTCGTACCTCGCCGATCGCGCGTGATGGTGGAGCGGTCCGTCGATGATGATCGCTGCACGAGACGCGTTCCCCACCACACAACCGTGATCAACGATCAGGAACCCGACGCCTCAACGCCAACCATGCACAAGCTCGTTAGGCGTCTACGGTGACCTCTGTACAGCAGTGCCCGCGACCTGTGTTCTCGTCCAGACGGCAGGGACGTTGATCGTTTCTGGTCAGGTCTGTTGAGTGCCGGCCCGCAGCGGTGTTGCCCGGGCTGTGTGTGGTCTCTTCTTGGCGAAGCCCGCCCGTAGCGGTGTCGCCCGGGACGAGGATGGGTTCCATGGGGACTGGAAGGCCTGGGGCAGGCTGGTGGTGGGCGGCTGTAGCGGTGTGTGGGCTGGTGCTGGCCGTGGTGGTGGTGCGGACGGCCGGGACCGGGGACGTAGACCCGATCGGCGGGATCTCCGGGAGCGCAGCGCTGGTGGTCGGCATTTGGGCTCTCGAGATGGCGCGCCGCACGTTGGTGTGGCAGGACACCGACACCGCCGGGCTGGCAGACCGGCTCGCACCGGTAGTGGAACGGCAGGAAGCCAGGGTCCGTCACCGGCTGCTCGGTGGTAGCACCCGAACGGTCGACGTCGGCTTCGACTTCGTTCCCGCTCCGGCGGGAGCCGGGGCCGCAGCAGGTGCGGGACCGGCCGGCACCTTGAGCGCCATCACTGACTATTACCGGGCCCTGCGCCCAGGCCGCGTGATCACCACTGGGGCACCGGGCGCAGGCAAGACCGTACTTGCGTTGGAGCTGATGCTGCGCCTCCTCGGCGACCGGCAGCCAGGCGAGCCCGTTCCCGTGAGGCTGCCCCTGTCAGGCTTCGACCCCGCTACCCAGTGAGCGTTTGCCAACTTGGCCTGCGCCCTGGGTGGTTGGGCTGGCAGATGGGTGAAGCCCCTGGTAGACGGGTTCACGACCAAGATTCCCTCGCCCACCAGAGGCTTCGTGTGCTTGTCTACCCGTGCGGGCTGGACGTGTCCAGCCGATCCTTGCGATTCCTCGCTGCTCGCCTGCGTGAACACCGTCGCCAGATCGGCAGCCGCCGGCGCCGGCTCTCGGCCGGCCGTCAGGCCCTCCCGGCCCTGGCGCATCTACGAAACGGGACGACGTACGCCCAGCTCGCAGCAGGATTCCGGATCGGGACGAGTACCGCCTGCCGCTACATCCGCGAAGCCGTCGACCTCCTGGCCGCCCTCGCACCGACTCTCGCCGAGGCGGTGAAGACCGCCTCGACCAAGGCGTTCGTCATCCTGGACGGCACCCTGCTGCCGACCGACCGCACCGCCGCCGACCGGCCCTTCTACTCCGGGAAGCACAAGAAGCACGGCATGAACGTGCAAGTCATCGCCGACCCACACGGCCGGCTGCTGTGGGCCTCGCCCGCGCTGCCCGGAGCCGTCCACGACACCAAGGCCGCGCGAACCCACGACATCATCGGCGCTCTCGAAGCGGCCGGGGTGGAGTGCTGGGCGGATAGGGGCTACCGGGGCGCCGGCGGCACCATGCGCGTGCCCTGCTGGGGGCGCTGGGAGACGCTCTCCGCAGGTCAGCAGGCGCACAACCGCTCGCACGCGAGGATCCGCGCACTCGTGGAGCAGGCCATGGCCACCCTCAAGACCTGGCGGCTCCTGCAAAAGCTGCGATGCTCCACCACCCGCATCACCAGCCTCGCCCAAACCGTCCTCACCCTCCACCTGACCTGCTCAATCTGAGGATGGCAAACGCTCACTCAGGCGGTTGCGTTCGGGCGTCGTCCAGCGCCGGGCGATGGTGAAGGAGCCCTCCGGAGTGCTGCGACGGTTGACAGCTCTCAAGGGCGCCGCCGGTTGGGCAGCGGCACGCCGCTCGGGAGCTCACTCGGCTCTTCGCCGTGTGCGGCGCTGAAGTCACTATGCCGCCGGAGAACACCGCACACCCCGACGGCTGCCGAAAGGATGAGACGGCCGCCCACGGCCCGGCGGGAACCCGTACTTCGGCTGATGCACCGCGTCCGGTCCCCGGCTGAAGGTGGTGCCGTGAACAACAACGATTCTAACGCGGCCCTGTCCGTCTCCCCGGTCGGCAGCGCCGGCCTGCGCCTTCGGGGCGGGCGCGGCCGCCTCCGGCCCGTACGAGCGGGCAGGTGGGGAGCAGCGTTCCTGGTGGTGGCCGCCACGGGAAGCCTGCCCATGGCACCGGCGCAGGCGGCGCCGCGGATCCCGGCGTTCCGCGCGGACACCGACAGGGACGGGCGGGTCACCGCGGACGACGAGCGGGGCAAGGGGCAGTGGACTCGCGAGCGCGGTGCGCTGATGCTGCCGAACGTGGACGACGACCGGCGGCGCTGCCCCGACGCGGACGCCGGCGGTGCCCGGCTGTCCGACGAGCGTATCGCCGCCTGCAACGACGCGGCGGACAGCGTCGTCAACGGAAAGGCCGACCTGGACGACCTCGCGCCCGTGCGTATCGGGGCCGAGCCGCGTGTCGGTGCCGGAACCACCGCCACGGTCGCCGCCACACCCGCCACCCGCCAGCACGTCCGCGTCTTCGCCGAACGGCGCGGCCGCATGGTCGCGCTGGCGCCCGGGGAGCGGCTGAGCACGGAGGAGCTGCGGCGCGGTGTCCGGCTCGGCGTCGAGGCCCGGGACTTCGTGCGCGACCCGCAGCGCTGGAATGGCATCGCCGACCTCGTCCTGAGAGTCAGCAGCCAGGGCAGCAGTGCCGAGGACCGGATACGGCTCAAGGTCGCGCCGCTGGTCTTCGAGCACGACCTGATGCCGGTCCGGCATCTGATGACGGCCGATCACACCACGGAACCGGCCGAGGTGGAACGCGGGAAGCGCTATGATCCGGCCGCGCAGCCCGAGCCGGTGGAGCCCGGCGAAGCGGCGTTCCGCCGCGACCTGCGACGGGGCCTGGACCGGGCCGGGCTGCCCGCCCCCCTCTACAACTACCCCACGGGCGGGGACGTGTGGATGCAGGACCTGTTCAAGGCCGCCTACGCCTCCATTCCCGCACCGGATGACAAGGAACACCGCGTCAGGGTCGTCGTACGGTCGGCGGACGTGATGCCGGGCACGGCCACCCGCGAGTTTCCGCTCAGGGACGCCTCCCGCAGCGCGTTCCCCCTGCTCCGCGGCTCCGGTACGGGTGTGATCCAGCAGTACGATCCCCGGCGCGTCGGAAGCGATGACACCCAGTACTACGGTTCGTTCAGCTCCACCGGGAACTTCGGGACCCTCCCGCCCCACACCTGGCGCGGCCGCCACTACCCCGTCGGCAGGATCGTCTACGGCGGCAACGGCGGCAAGGAAGCCCCGGACGCGACGTTCACCCGGATGCTCGCCGCCCAGGGCTATCAGCGGCCCCTCGCGCTGGACACGGGCTGGCTGGGGGTCGGGCACATCGACGAGTTCCTGTCCTTCGTCCCCGCACGGAACGCACGCGGCTGGGTGGCCGTCGTCGCCGACCCCGGCCTCGGCCGGGAGCTGCTGAGCGGCCTCGCCGCCGACGGGCACGGCGACCGGCCCCTGGTCCACGGCATCCCGGCGAAGGACACCGAGGACCCCGGGCTGACGGTCGCCGGCGCCCTGCGCAAGGAATCCTTGACCCGCGGCACCGCGATCGCCCGTAAGGGCATCGACGCCGCCCTGCGCACCCTGCGCGAGCAGGCCGGACTGACGGAGCGCGACATCGTCCGCGTACCCGCGCTGTTCAACGAACTGGAGCTGCCCGCCGGATATCCGCGCCAGGGCGTGGTCGCGAACTACCTGCCCGGAGCGGCCAACGGCGTCAGCACCGGCACAGGCGTGTATCTGGCCCCGCGCCAGCACGCTCCCCGGACGACGGACGGTGCCGACGTCTTCGAACGGGCCGCGCAGAAGGCGCTCGCGGGGACCGGTACCCGCATCGCCTGGGTGGAGGACTGGGACTACTCCCACCACCGCGGCACCGTCGGCGGAGAGGTGCACTGCGCCACCAACGCACTGCGCAGCCTGGACGGGACGCGGCCGTGGTGGACCGAGCAGGACTGACGCCGCCCGTCCAGCCCGGTGCCCGTCCGCCGGCCCGGCGGCCGGGCTGCCACTCGCGCGGAAGGCACGTTCTCATAGGGTGCACACCCATGAGCGATCGCCGCCTTATCGGCATACGTGTCCTCAGCGGGCTGCTGGTCTGCGGGCTGGTCGCCGCCGGTGCGGCGAGCGCACCCACCACCGGCGTCATGATCGTTGGGGCTGGGCTGCTGACCGCCTGTGCGGCACTGGCGACCGTGGCCGGACTGCCGCAGCACCCCTCGGTCGCACGCCGGCTGCGGCTCGCCGCCGCTGTGTGCTCCGTGGCGGTGACCGTTGCGTACCGCGGGCCGGTCGCCGATGCGACCGGCTGGTGGTGGCTGCTGGAGACCTGCGCGCTGCTCGCGCTCCTGGTGTCGGAGGTGCGGGGGAGCGGTGGCCGGAGCCGGAGCAGCACGCTCGTGCCCGCTGTCCTGCAGGCACTCGCCGTCGTGCTCCTTCCGGTGCGGATCGGCCCCCAGCTCGCGCCGCCCGCTGACCCGGCGGAGACCGGTGTGCTGTGTCTCGCCTGGGCGCTCTTGACGGCGGGGGCCGCCGCGTCCGGCGGCTACCTGCGCGGCCTGGACTCCAGGAGGCGCAAGGCACTCGCGGCGCAGCGCCGCCAGCAACGTCTCGAAGTCGCCCGCGATCTGCACGACTTCGCCTCGCACGATGTCATGGGCGTGGTGGTCCTCGTACAGGCGGCACGTGTCCTGGCACAGGAGGACCCCGCGCAGGCGGTGGAGCTGCTGCCGCGCATCGAGGACGCCGGCATGCAGGCACTGGCCGCGATGGACCGCACGGTGCACATGCTCAACGAGGAGGGCGGGAAGGACGGCCACAGGACGGAAGGCGGCGAAGACGCCCCGCGAGCCCGGTGCCCGCTGCCGGATCCGCCACGTACAGCCGACCCCACCTCCACTCCCGCTCCCAGCCGCGAACGGCCGCGTGACCTGTCCCAACTCGACGAACTGGCAGCTCGGTTCACGCGTACCGGCACCGTAGCGGCCCGTCTCCATGTGGGCACCGGCGCCCTGGACGAGGTGCCCGGCGAGGTCGGCGCGCTCGGCTACCGGACCGTTGTGGAGTCCCTCACCAACGTGCGCCGTCACGCACCCGCGGCGACCACCGTCACCATCGACGTCCGTCGCGGGCCCCACCACAGCGGCGAGGCCCTCCACCTGACCGTCACCGACCACAGCGACAGGACATCCACCCCTCAGCGGCCCGCCCCGCTGCCGGAACGCCCCCGAAGCGGCACCGGACTGGCAGCCCTGACCGAGCGGGCCCATGCCCTCGGGGGTGTGCTGGCCGCCGGGCCGCACGGGCCCGCCGGGTGGCAGGTCACGGTCGTCCTCCCACTGCCCAGGATCACCACGCGCAAGGCCGCCGGCCCGCACCAGGAGACGGGCCCGGCACCTGAGGGGAGCGCCGCATGACCCTACGGCCGGGCCCCATCCGGATCGTACTGGCGGACGACCAGGCCAGCGTCCGCAACGGCTTCCGCCTCATCCTGGACGCCCAGCCCGACATGACCGTGGTCGCGGAGGCGGCCGACGGCACCACCGCGCTCGCCGCCGCCCGGCGGCTGCGTCCCGACGTGGTGCTCGCGGACATCCGGATGCCGCAGCTCGACGGCCTGGAGCTGACCCGGCTCCTGGCCGGGCCCGAAGCGGACCCTGCCATCCGGGTCGTCGTGGTCACCACGTTCGACCTCGACACCTACGTGCACACCGCACTTCGCGCAGGCGCCTCGGGCTTCCTGCTCAAGCGCTCCGGCCCGGCTCTGCTGGTCGAGGCGGTGCGTGCGGCGAGATCCGGCGACGCCCTCATCAGCCCGCAGATCACCGCACGTATGCTGCACCGGCTCGCCCCGCCGGACACCACGACGCAACGCCCGCTCGGCGAACCCCTGACCCCGCGCGAGGAGGAGGTCGCCACGCTGATCGCGGCAGGCTTGTCGAACACCGACATCGGCGAGGAACTGTTCATCTCCCTCCCCACCGTCAAATCCCATGTGGCCAACCTCCAGCGCAAACTGGCGGTCCGCAACCGGGTGGGCATCGCCGCGTGGGCGTGGGAAACCGGTCTCGCTCCCACCGACCAGGCGTAGCCCACCACCGGCGTATCAGCACGAGGACGGCCACGGGCCCGGCCCCTGCCGAAGGCCCGGGCCCGTCCGCCGACCTGCTTGGCCTGCGTGGTCCGCCGGGTCTTCTCGGCCCGCCAGGTGTTCAAGGGGGAAGCGGGTCCCATTCAGTAGGTGACGCACGAGAGCGATGCAGTGGTCTTCTCCGGCTCGATGAACGCGTACACCGCACTCGTCGCCGCTCGCCTTCGCGGATCAGACCGGTGCCCTTTCGCGGCACCTCAACCGCTTCGCCCTGCCCGGCGAGCCAACCTCCGCAAAAGGGACGGCTTTTCACGCGCTCGGCCATCGTCAGCTCTCCGTTCCGTGACGGATCTGACTCCCCGTGCATCGGCCCCGCTGGAACGGCCCTCTGTAGCGTTCTACCGCGCCCCACAGATGCTCCCGCTCTCGCGGATACGCTCCCACCCGTGCTCAAGTGTCATCCGCCTGCCCCGGGCGTGGGATTGCGTCACGGGGGCGACGGGCACTGCCGCGCTGGCCTGGGCAAGCCCCTCCCTTGTGCGACGAAGGGGCGGGGAGCGTGTCAGCCGCAAGGCCGTAGCGGCCGGCACCGCCCTCCCCGTGCGGTCAAGGGGCTCTTGTGCCTTCTGTCCGGGAATACCCGTCCACCCGCCGGGGGGTGGCGATACCGCACCGTTGACGACGGCGCGCAGCAGCGGCGTACCGCGCACAACCTCGACCCGATCGTGAGACGGAGAAATCGGGCGCTGCTGACGTCTGGGAGCGTGGGAGCGCGAGTGCTCCCAGAGGGCTCCCATCATGGGAGCAAACGCACGTACGGAAGAAGCCGTCCCAGCAAATGCTGGAACGGCTTCCGATCTGCGATCTTCGCAGTCGGGACGGCGGGATTTGAACCCACGACCCCTTGACCCCCAGCCGTGCGTCACTATCGTCCTTCGACCCGCATGGGGAGGTATCGGGCCGTACGGTGCTCTGCACGGATGTCATCCGCCGTGGTGAGCCTCGCCGAGAGCGTAAAGCGCCTCTGACCAGGGGGCTCGTCACAGTCATGGAGGGAGGACGCCCCGTGGAACGGCCTCGACACGCGGACCACCGCCGCTGTGCGCGGCGAACCATTCAGCGACCCGCAGCACGGAACAGAGGGGGCAGCACTGCAGCTTCGTTATGCCACGCTACTGACCCCCGCCCGTTCCGATCGAAGGCGCCCTGCCGTCTGGGCACTGCGGCGTGGGAGCCTCGCGCGGACGCGGGTGACGGCGCCCCATGCCCGATCGTGGCTTATCCCGGGCTCTGCACGACCTCGCGGACAACGGTGTTCTGAAAACGTGGCAGATCTGCCCTCACTCGGGGACCTGCACTGGACGCGCGCTGGCCTTTGCGGCAGAGCAGAAAGCGGTGGCTCCGGGGAGCCTGAGCCGACAGAATCGAGGTATGTCAGATGAATGGCCCCCGCCCGGGCACTCCTTCTATTACCGGATGAGCACCCAGCTGGACGGTGGACCGTCTATCGACTTGGACATCACCACCCCCAGAGCCCGGTCGAGCGTGGACATCTCCACCTTCAGGGTCGGGCGCCACGGAGGCCCGGACGAAGCCGACCTCGCTTACCGTGAACGCCTCTACGGGCTGATTGGCGCCATCGTGGTCGCCGGCGGCCATGTCGAGGCGGCCATGAAGCGGCTCATACTGCTACTGAGAGACGAGCAGGGCGGCTTCTCACTCGTCGACAAAACATGGTCCGACCTTCACAAACTGCTGGTGGCGCAATCCCGCAGGAGCATTCCACAGGCCGCCGCACTCGCCGAGATCCTTGAGTGGGGCGAGGCCAACGAGCTCAAGCGCCGCCGCGACGATGCCGTTCACGCTTCCTGGTGGAACTGGGACGGCGTGGGCGTCATGCGCTCCCGCTTCTTCAGGAAGCAGGATGGCGCCAACATCGTCTGCACCCTTGAGGACCTCGAGGAGGATGCGAGGCTGCTCTTCGCGTACGCCGAGAAGCTCGACCTGCTTCTCGAGGCGGATTGGCCGCAGGCGAGACTGCCACGCCGGACCTGAGCACCTTCTCCTGCCGTTCCCCGGCGGAACGCGGACGTACAGGCACGACCTCGGGCGGGCGAGGGAGTCCGCCGGCGACTTCACGGACGACGTGCCGACGAGGTGTAAGCCGACGCAATGTTCACGACGCTGACCCTCGACTTGGGATGCCACTCGGAGGCCCAACAGGACCCGTGCTGGACGAGGGCCCGAGCACTAAGTCAAGATCGAGTTGAGGGGGAGGGAAAACTTGAACGAGAAGACTTTCACCGAGATGGCGAGCCGGTTCCTGCGCGCGTCCCTGGACTCGTGGCGCCAAGGGAATCACGCCTTCGCGGTCCTACATGCTGGTGTCGGATGCGAACACATCCTCAAGGCCTTGCTGTGCCGTCACAACCCCTTGTTGATCGCTGAGAAGGGTGACCAGTCCTTCCGTTTTCACTCTCTTGGCCACGGGGACGCGAACGGCGTCAAGCCTCTCTCTGAGGCAAGGACCATCGGCATACTCGAAGCCTTCAAGACTGCAGCCGTCTTCATGCACGGCCGTATGCCAGTGGATGAACGGACTTTTCGGCCATTCGCCGACTCCCGCAACGGTGTCGCGCACTCTGCCTACCTCGATGACATGGCCGTCAGGAAGGTCATCGAAACGGGTGTCCAGGTCGTCGAGTCTGTCCGCGCCGAGCTAGGCCTGGACCCAGCTGACTTCTGGGGCGAATACACGAACGTCTTCGCAGATCTGAGCCAGGTTGCCTCCGTGCCCGCCCCCGCAGGACAGGACAAACAGCCTCTTCTGGAACCCTTCGCCCAACAACTTGCGCTCGCCGCGCGCGAGCGTGCCCGCTCAGCTATCTCGGTAGCCCTCAGCACAGGCCTTGAAGCCGCCTCCTGGGACGAGGCCACAATGTCCAGCGAGCTCGAAGGGGACGTCACCCGCACCGCGCTGGACGCTGCACTGGTCACTGCACTACGGATCGAGGGATCCCAAGCCGGGCAAGCCGCCGAGAGGCTGCTCGTAGAGTACGGAGTGCTCCCGCTCCCTGCGCCGCTGTCCTCCCACGAGGACTCTGGCGTCATGCAGCGGTCCCATACTGCTGTAACGGTCAAGGTCATGATCGCTTCAGGTGTCATCGCTGGACTCGTCGACGTTCAGGGTCGCCATCGCGATATGCCCCTAGTTGACATTCTGATCCACCTCGACCAGAGAGGCTGCCTGATAAGCAGTCGGGCAAGCGGTGACCACGTGTGGTGGCGTGAGTGCCCGGCCTGCGGTTACGCCGGCAACGTGTACGGGGACCTCAGACCCGTACCCTGCCGCTGCGATGAGTGGGCGCAGTCGTGCATCCACCCTGGCGGGGTTGTCGACGTCGGAACGGTCGAGTCCTTCTCCTGCCCCTTCTGCGGCCTCTCCCTGAGCAACTGCGGGGAAATCGCCACGGCGGGCATCGAATCGCGTACTGAAGCCCCGGAAGAAGATCGGTGAGCAAGCGCGACGGCTGGAGCACGAATAGGTCTAATACTCCAGTGGGACTTCACCATTGCCGCTGGTCAGAGCCGGTCCTTCCAGACTAGCGGGCTGACGGGGCTTCAGGGGGCGCTTCGGCCAAGCCGCAGTGGACGGCAGCATGAACCGAGCACGATCGGCACATGATGGCAGACTTCGTCACGGGGGCAGTGGAGCGCCGAGCTCAAGGAACTGTTCTTGCGAGCGGGCGGCCGGTTTGGCCGGGTAGAAGTGCGGCGCCGCATGCGGGACTACGTGGAGGCTGCGAGCGTGGGCAGCGCGTCGTCGGTCCCGTACAGCACTACGAGGCGATCGTAAAGGCGGCGGGCGTGCTCGGGCCATTGGTTGCGCGGGTCGCGGTGCAGCGTTGCGGACCTGGTCCGGGGCGAGCGGACCAGTGTCGTCACTGCGGCACCTCCGTTGAGTTGTCCGACTGGTTGCGGATGGGCCCCGGGCAGCCGAAGCAGAACGCCACGCATTCGCCTGTGGCCACAGGGACGTTCTTCACCACGGTGGGCTGCGTGCACTGGGGGCAGACCTTGACCTGGCTCTCGGGCTCGGGATGACCGAACAGGTAGAAGTTGATCAACGCCTGTGTGGTGGTCACCACCAGGCCGCAGAAGTGGCAGCGGTTGGTCTTCCCGTCCGCGACCAGGGCCAATTGCTCGCACGCGGGGCAGTGGACGGTGCGTTCCTCGTAGTCCTTCAGCGTCCCGCGCAGGCGCCGCAGGCGCTGGTCAACGAAGGTCTGGATGTCGTCGAGGCAGTTCTTGATGTGGATCATGTCGGGGCCTAGGCCGTGTCTGATAATTGATCTTGTGGTTGGTCGTGGTGAGTTGACGGATGCGGCGTGGGATCGGATAGCGCCGTTGTTGCCAGGCGTGGATGGCCGGGGCCGTCCGTGGCGGGATCACCGGCAGGTGATCAACGGGGTGCTGTGGCGGCTGCGGACCGGTGCTCCGTGGCGTGACCTGCCGGAACGCTATGGCCCGTGGCAGACCGTCTATGAACGTTTCGCCCGCTGGGAGGCGGACGGAACCTGGGCCCGTCTGCTTCAGGAGGTCCAGGTCCGTGACGACTCGATCGGCGCGGTGGAATGGACGGTCTCGGTGGACTCGACCGTCAGCCGGGCCCACCAGCACGCCGCCGGAGCCCGTAAAAAGGGGCGCCGGGCCGGGACGAACTGGAAGATCCGGCATCTGCGGCGGCTCGCCAGGCACTCGGCCGCTCCCGCGGCGGACTGACGACCAAGGTCCATCTCGCCGCCGACGGCCGGGGCCTGCCCCTGGCCGTCGTCGTCACACCCGGCAACGTCAACGACTCCACCGTCTTCGACGAGGTCATGGACCGCTTGAGAGTGCCCCGGGCCGGAGCCGGGCGACCCCGTCGCAGGCCCGACGCTGTCATCGCGGACAAGGCCTACTCCTCCCGGGCGATCCGCCAGACCCTGCGACGCAGAGGCATCCGGGCTGTGATCCCACAGCGCTCGGACCAGAAGGCCAACCGTGTGCGGCGCGGACAGACCGGCGGCAGGCCGCCCGCCTTCGACCGCGACCTCTACAAGGCCCGCAACGTGGTCGAACGCTGCTTCAACCGCCTCAAACAGTTCCGCGCGATCGCCACCCGCTTCGACAAACTCGCCGCACGCTACCGGGCCGGAATCCACCTCGCCTCACTCATCCTCTGGCTCCGCGAACCCACCCAAGATCGATTGTCAGACACGGCCTAGGTCGTTCGGCTCCTCCAGATCGAGGTCGGGGATCAGCGTGTCGTCGAGGAACCGGACCAGGAAATCGAGCACCCGGCCGGCCCGGGCTTCGAGGGCCCGGGCGTTGTGGATCAAGCCATAGTGCTGGAGAGCGTTGCGGTCCCGGCCGAGGTCTGCGAGTGCGGTCTCTTCCTTGTCGGTGACGGCGACGCTGGCGATGTTGCGCAGTCGCTGCACGGGGTTGATGCACGATCGGGTGACATCTGAACTGGCTCGCCCTGAACGAGGATCTGCTCGGTGTTGCCCGCCGCTATCGGATCACCTCCGCGCGGGCGGAGAGCACGTCGGATGGTATCTCCCAGCCGTCGTACAGGCCGGACCACCTCCGCGTGGGCGGGAGAGCACAGACCGCGCCGGGTACACAGTCCGGGTGCCGTTGCCCAGCTCAGCCCAGCGGGATGTCGAACTCTGGAGGGTCGCGCAGCTCGATGTCCGAGATCGAGAGGCCACGCCGCTCGGCGAGACGCGTCAACTGCTCTTCCAAGAACACCGGTGGCAGTGCGGTATCGACGTACTCCTGTAGCCACTCGCCGGTGTGCCGGTTGTACGGCAGCTTCCTGGTGGCCACGCCGCTCTCCCAGGCTGTGGTGCGATCCACTGTGAAGCCAGTCCCCTCGGCCGCAGCCCGCACGCGCTCCTCGCATTGCTGGACGTACTCAACGCTCGGGTCATCTGTTCCGTCGTGGTGGAACGCGGAGATCGCACCTGGCTCGAAGCGGTCCTCGTGAGCCGTGATCCCGGCGGCTCGGATGCTGGCCAGCGCGGCGTCCAACTTGTCCGTCGGCCCGTACAGGATGGTGTTCACCGAACCACGTAGATCCTCCATGCCGGCAGGGTAGACCGCGACCTAACCGGAGGGGAGCCGCAGAGCAGAAGCGGGCCCCGCCGCCGATGAGGAGACGGCAGGGCCCGCAGTGTGAGGCGCGGCGTCTACCCCCGGTCGCAGCCGGTCCCGTCGCCGTCGCGATCCAGGTGCTCGCCGTATCCCGGGTCCCCGCGCCGGACCGGCGCCGCTCCATCGGCACGCGCCTCCGCGCAGTTGTCATACCCGCGCTCATACCTGCCGCCTGGGCTCAGCTCCACCGTAACCGTGGCGTTGCCCCGGACGGTCTCCGGCCGGCCCTTCAGCTGCACCCTGTACGTCACCGTGGCCTCGCCCTCGAAGCCGGAGTCTGGCGTGAAGAGGGCGGTGCCATCGCGGCGGGGAGGTGAGACCACGCCGTGGCTGACCCCGAGCTGGGTGATCCGCACGTCCGCCGCTGTCAGCCCCTCACGGTCGTCGAGATCATCAAGCGCGTCGGAGTGCGCATCCTCGGCGCTCAGTCCGTCCAGCAGTTTCAGCCGCACTGACTTCTCTGTGTCGGTCCACAGCGTGGCATCTGAGCCCGCGACGCTGTTCTCGTCGAGTCGCCACTGCGCGGCCTTCTCCGCGGCCTTTGGCTTGGCGTCGGCTGTGTCGTCCCCGCCTGAGCAGGACACGTAGACGACCGACCCGATCACGGCCAGCAGCACGAGTCCACAGCAGCCGTTGCCCACGTCATCTGACAAGGCGCCCCCTCCATGTCGTGTCGAAGCGACCCCGCCGCACTGGGCGTTTGGCGGGGCCGCAAGTGGGGGGGCAGCGGATAGTGACTGTCACCTCCCGCAGTTGACCGTCGGCCGCGGCGACTTCGCTCGCCTGGCGTCTGCTCCCCTGTGGCCGAGGGAGTGATCAGTCGCTCCAGCCAGGGGGATGGTCTTGCTAACGGGAGCGGATTCGCTCGCCGTAGGTATCCGTCCACTTGTGGGCGACTGAGGGGCCTACCGGGGCCGACCATACAAGGATGTAGTGCTCCTCGACGGGCTCTTCGTCCTCCTCCACGATCTGAAGCCGGTCGCCTTCGTCGCGTCCGCGGGCATGCACGCGGACGCGGAAAGGGCCGGGCTGTGCGAAGGTGAAGTCGGGAAGGCGGCTCGCTTCGGCGTCTTCGTCCTCATCTCCTGCCGTCAGCACGCCCGGGCATTCGCCAGGAAGGGTGAGACTGACCTCGACGATCTCCTCCCACGCGTCCAAGTCGGGAGGCTCGGGGACAGCATCCCGGACATCCACGGTCAGGAGGAGGCCGCCTGTTTCCGTGCCCGTCCGCACGATCGCGAAATCCCCAGGATCGGCCAGCCCGCCCCGGGAAACGGAATCTACGAGCCCGTTGGAGCCCGCACGCCGCTCCAGGACGCCGAACACCTCGCCGCGGATGTAGTACTGGCTGTCGGCGATGAACACCCGCTCCGTTTCCCGGGCCATGGCTCCTGCTACACCTCCACCCAGAACTTGTTGCCGTTCAAGATCCGCTGCTCCTCGTAGAAGAGGGCGATCAGTTCGCCCTGCTTGTCGTTCTCTTCCTTGGGGACCCAGGCCCACTGCCAGTCGGGGCTCTCAGTCTTCGAGGCGCCCTGGTTCGTCGAGGCGAAGGGGTATTCGTCACATGACTTCCCCTCCGGGCGCGGCCGGCTCTTCGGGCAGGCGATCTTGCGGTTGACTTCGCGGACCTTCGCGTTGGTGGTGCGGGTCAGCGGGTTACCGTCTGCCTTCTTGAGGCCGTAGTGGTGAGGGCCTTCCTTCTGGACCCGGCGTATGTTGTCGGCGATGCTCGGCAGCTTCTTCATTGAGTGCATCGTCGGCGTGTGCTTGGGGAACACACACCCGGGCTTGACGCGCTTCATCACGTTGTCGCAGCGCGCCGGCTCCGACGCCACCCTTGCCCAGCCGCTGGGCTTGGCCCAGTTGGGGCTGAAGAAGTGGTACTTCATCTTGTTGATTTCCTTGACGACCATCGGCTTTGTCGCGTCCTTGACAGCGGAGTCGACAAGCCACTCGCCCGTGGCGATGCCTTTGTCGGTCACGAACTGGGAGGCGAGTTTGCCGTGCGCCTGGCACCCGCCCGGGCACCCCGCGTCACCGGCCACCAGCACTCCGCCGGTCAGGCCCCAGCCGTCGTACTTGTCGATGCCCAGCTGACTCCCCCACGTCGAGTTCTGCGCATCAGAGTAGACGTAGCCCTCCTCGAAGTACCGGATCTGGCCCACCGGCTTGCCGCTGTCGGCAACGTAGATGTCCAGCACCATGGTGCGTACCTGGCACGCCCGGAACCGTTCGGCCCACCAGCCGCCGTTCACGTGGTCGTAGCACCAGTTTGGCACCGGAACCCGTTTCTTCAGTTGGGGCCGCTGTGCCTTCTGGTCGCTCCTGCCCTTGAGCATCTCTTTCTGCTCCGCCTCCGTGGCTGACCGAAGGCACGCCAGCGGCTTGTCGGCCTCCCCCTCCGGCAGGGCACGGCGGATCTTGGGCAGCTCCTCGCAGGTGTCCACCCTTGTCGGTGCGGAGGTCTGCTGCGGCTGCTGCGCCGCTCCTGGCCGACTGCCGGCCGTTGGCGCCAGAACGTCTTGGCCTGCGGCCGCTGCCGGGATGGCAGGCACGCTCAGCAGTAAGCCCGCGATTAGCGCTACCACTTTTTTCACGTAGGTTCCCCCCTCGTGTTTTCGTGACAGAGACGATCACGTCTCGTGAAACGCCACCGTAGGGAGCAAACCAGGTGCCGAGGAACATGCGACAAGCCAAAATCAAGGTCAAAACAGCATGAATAAGCCCCTCCGCATACGAGGTCGTGAGGTGCCGTCAGGCGCCCGCAGCGGGCTCCGCAGCGCGGATTCACCCAGCTAACGAGCTCGTGCATGGTTGGCGGTGAGGCGTCGGGTTCCTGATCGTTGATCATGGTTGTGTGGTGGGGAACGCGTCTCGTGCAGCGATCATCAGCGACCGGAGGATCACGGGCCTTTCGGCTG
>NZ_JAGPXJ010000094.1:0-28130 GCF_018070605.1 Streptomyces sp. B15 | reverse complement strand
TCTTCGAGGACACGCTGGACGCCGGGCCGGTCCCCTCGGCCATGAACGAGGACGACACCGAGGAAGCGGAACGCCCGGTCAACGTCCTGGTGGGACTGGACCGGTACGCGCTGGCGGAGGAGAGCCTGGCCGATGGGCTCGCCCGCATCGCCGGCACGTTCGACTCCGCCCCCTCGGCCGGCGAGGAGGCGGACGACGGGCACGAGGGCGGTACCGCCGGCGCCGAGCAGTGGGCGGCGGCCGCCGAGAGCGCCCCCTCCCCCTCCGCGCGGGAGCTGATCCACGCCACGGCCGGCAGCGGGCTGGTCACCCATACGGGCGGCGAGGCGTCCCGTGCCGAGGTCGCCGCGCTGGTCATGGCCGCCGGGGGGCTCGGACTGCGCGCCTGGGCGCTCACCCATACGGATGACGGCCGCGCCCGCATGGCCCGACTCCTCGCCGACGCGGGGGACGACGCCGCACCGGACCAGGGCGCAGGTACAGGCAGTGCCACCGTCGCCGGTGTCCTCGCGGGTGCGGAGGGGCCGGAGCGGGACGGCGAAGGGGCCCTCGCCGTCGATCTGCTGGCCGTCTGCGACGCCCCCCAACTCGACGCGGAGACGGCCGCGGGCCTGCTGGAGTCGCTGCCCGACGGAGTACGGCTGGTGCTCAGCGGAGACCCGGGCGTGCTGGGTGCCGCGGGCCCGGGACAGGTGTTCCGGGATCTGGTGGCTGCCAAGTACTGCCCGCACATCGCCTCGCGTACCCCGGACCCGGGCCCGGTGGGCGAGCTGGTCTCGGGCGTCGGGATCGGGGAGCTCAACCAGGTGGAGGCGCCCGGCAAGGAGGTCGTGATCGTCCCGGTGACCGACCCGGGGGAAGCCGTGCACCGCACGGTGCAGCTCGTCGCCGACTCGGTGCCCCGCGCACTCGGTGTCCCCTCCGCCGAGACCCAGGTGATCACCCCCGGGCACGGCGGCGCGGCGGGGACGCGCGCGCTGAACTCCGCCCTCAAGGAAAGGCTCAATCCCGGCCCCGGTCGCTTCGGCGGCTTCGACCCCGGCGACCGGATCGCCTACTCACCGGCTCCCGGCCGTACGAGCGTCGGCACCGTGACCTCCGCCGACGACCGCGGCCTCCAACTGGCCTGTGGCGAGCGCGGCGTGACGGTCCCGCCCGAGCGCGTACCCGAAACGGTGCGGCACGGCTGGGCGGTGACGGCCCACCAGGCAGCGGGCATCCGCTGGCCCGCCGCCGTCGTGGTGCTGCCGGGGGACGCGACGGGAGCGCTCACCCGGGAGTGGGTCTACACCGCCTTCAGCCGCGCGAAGCGCCATCTGTCGGTCGTACACGGTGCGGGCGACGCGCTCCCCCACGCGGTCGCCTCCGTGGTGGGCCGGGAGCGCACGACCCGGCTGCGCACCCTCCTGACCGAGTCCGCCCGCGCCGCCGAAGCAGCGCGGGCGACGGAGGCCGACGCGGCGCAGGAGCCCGGCATGTGAGCCGGAGCACGGACGTGTGAGCCGTAGCCGGGCGGAGCGGGCCGTGGTCGGGGCGCGGCCCGCGGCGCCCCTCCGTGCCTGTGCCGTGCCTCGGGCCGCGCAGACCTGCTCCTGCTACCTGCTTCGCCGGCCTGCGGGAGCGGTTCCGTCGAGGTCGTCGACCGCCTCGCCTTCGGAGTCGGCGTCGTCGTCCTCCCCGTCCTCGTCCTCGTCTTCGTCCTCGTCGTATCCCTCGGCGTCCCGCTCCTCGTCCTCTTCCTCTTCCTCTTCGTCGTCCTCGCCCTCGCGGCGGGCTTCGAGGAGCAGGTCCTCCTCGTCCTCGTCGAAGACGGAACTGACGTCGAAGCGGCAGATCACGCGCTGGGGATCCGCCTGCTCGAAGGGGGCCGACAGCCATTCACCGGGCTCGGCGGCTTCGTCGACCGACGTGACCCACAAGGTGGAGTCGCCCTCTTCCAGGCCGAACTCCTTGTGGCGCGTGGCGATCTCGTCCGGCTCGTACTCGCCGAAGAGCACGCCGAGCGCCGCGTGCACGCTGTTGCCCGGTGCGGCGCTCTCGACCCGCTCGTCCTCGGCCGCCTCCGGGTCCAGCTCGGTGACGCGCTCGGCCTGGGCCTGCAACCGGTGCGGCTCGGAGATGACATAGTCCCGCCGGATCAGGACGCTCAGCGCGCTGGGCACCTCCGGCCCCGTGTACGCGGGCAGGCTCTCGCTGCTGGGGATCTCGAAGGGGGTGACCTCGTCATAGACCTCGTACAGCAGTTCGTCGTAGTGCTCACCCGCGGCGGCCAGCGCGTCGAAGGCGGCGTAGACGGCGGAGTCGAGTTCGGCGGCGTACTGCTCTGCCGACGAGGCGTCCCGCTCAGCCGCACCGGCGTCGAAGCCCGCTCCGGCAGGCGCCGGGGACTCCCCCGCACGGCGCTCGACGGCCTCCAGGTGCCGGTCCAGCGCGGCTTTGACCGCCTCGGCGGCGGCGCGTACGTCGGCAGCGGTGGGCTGCGCAGCATCAGACATAGTGCAGACGCTATCGGCAGACGGGGTCCATCCGCACAATAGAGAGGATGCCGGAATACGAATTTCGTGATGTGTACGTCCCTCGAGGCGTCTCCCGCAAGGCTGCGACCCAACTGCTGACCGATCATGCCGAGTACGGGCACTGGGAACTGGCCCGGATGCGGCTGTACCCGGACGGGAGCCGTCGGGTGCGTCTCCGCCGCCGCATCATCCGTCAGCTGCGCCCCACCTGGTGACAGTCCAGTGGCCGGACCGGTGACCGACCCGGTGACCATCGGTCCGGCGGTCACCGGTCCCGAGGTCACCGGTTCGGCTGCGATCGGTCGCTGACGAGGGGCTTCGAGGGAGCGGTTCCGCTGTCGCGGGACCGCTCCCTGCGCTGTGCCTGGCGGCCTGGTGGCCGGGTACGTCAGCGGCGGCCGGCGACCCGGGAGCGCCGGTAGAGCACGTAGCCGCCCGCGAGCATGCCCACGCCGAGCGGTGCGGCGACGCCGAGCCCACCGGAGCCCGTGTGCGCGAGTTCACCACCGTCCCGCGCCCCGGCTCCGGAGCCCTTGGACGAGTCGGACACCGCTACGGCCTCCGGCTCGGAAGGAGCGTGCACCTCACCGGTGCTGCCGGGCTCACTGGGGCTACCGGGGTCACCGGGCTGCCCCGGCTGCTGGGGCTCGGAGGGCTTCCCGGGGTCACCGGGGTCACCGGGCTGACCCGGATCCCCCGGGTCGCCCGGGTCGCCCGGCTGCTCCGGCTGACCGGGGTCACCGGGGTCCCCCGGGTCGCCCGGGTCACCGGGCTCGCCCGGATTGCCGGGCTCCTCCGGGTACCCCGGGTCGACCGGCCCCGGGTCCGAGGGTTCCGGCGGGTTGGCACAGCCGTTGCCGTGCGCGGGGTTGAGTGCGCCGCCGACATCGACGGTGTTCCCGCAGACGTTCACCGGTACATCGACCGGGACCTGCACGTTGTTGCCCGAACCCACGCCGGGCGAGCCCTGGGTGGAGCCGTCCGCGTGCGCCCCGCGCCCGCCCTGCGGGCTGTGCCCGCCGTTGCCGCAGCTGTTGCCGGATGCCGGGTTGAGCAGACCGACGACGTTCACGGTGTTGCCGCAGACGTTCACCGTGACGTTCACCGGTGCTTGGATCGTGTTGCCGGAGAGCACCCCCGGCGAGTTCGCGCTGCCGCCCTGGGCGCCCGAGTCGGCGAACGCGGTCCCCCCTGACATCGCGAGGAGGCCGCCCGCGGCGGCCATGGTGATCAGGCCCTTTCTGGTGCCTTGACGCATGCTGTGGAATCCCCTGCCTAGTGATGGCTGTCTGTAACAGGCCAGGGGGAGGCGCACCCGCGCGCCGTCCCGCCCCCTCAAGATCCGAGGGCCCCGGAGCGCGTGGCGCGCGCTCCGGGGCCGCTCAGAACTCATGTACTCACCGATCGGATCGGATGAGACGTGATGTCAGTCGTTGACGCAGGTGTTGCCGAACGCGGGGTTCAGCAGACCGATCACGGAGATCGTGTTGCCGCAGGCGTTCACCGGAACGTGGACCGGGACCTGCACGACGTTGCCGGAAACGACACCCGGGGAGTGCACGGCGGCACCCTGCGCACCGGAGTCGGCGACGGCCATACCCGCACCAGCCAGCACAAGACCGCTGGTGGCAGCCGCGGCGGCGATGACCTTCTTGATCATTGTTCCTCCTTGTTGGCAATACGGTCCCAACCGGGGACCGCACTCCCTGTAACGAGGATGGCGGAATCAGGCTACGAACTGACTAGATCATTCACCCGTCCCGGTCACTTCCGCACAGGCGACCGAATATCGCTCCGGGGACATCACCTTTCCGGCGGACAGCGAGGGCGAGGCTGCGACAGGTCACCGGCGCAGATCGGAAAAGCGCCGGTCACAGCATCCGATCAACGGGGGCCGACCACCGCCCCGCGGCGTCAGGCCTGGTCCAGGAACCGATCCAGTACCCGAACCCCGAACCGGAGTCCGTCAACCGGCACCCGCTCGTCCACCCCGTGGAACATCCCCGCGAAGTCGAGCTCCGGCGGCAGCTTCAGCGGCGCGAAGCCGAAGCAGCGGATGCCCAGGTCGTCGAAGGACTTGGCGTCGGTACCGCCCGAGAGCATGTAGGGCACGGCACGCGCGATGGGATCCTCCGCGCGCAGCGAGGACTGCATGGCCTCCACGAGCGCACCGTCGAACGTGGTCTCCAGCGCCTTGTCGGCGTGCACGTCCTCGCGCCGTACGCGCGGACCGAGCAGCCGGTCGAGGTCGGCGAGGAACTCCTCCTCGTGCCCCGGCAGGAACCGGCCGTCCACATGAGCGGTCGCCTGCCCGGGGATGACGTTGACCTTGTAACCGGCCCCGAGCTGGGTGGGTGCCGCGGTGTTCTGCAGCGTGGCGCCGATGATCTTGGCGATGCCGCCGAGCCGGGCGAGGGTCTCCTCCATGTCCTCGGGGTCGAGCTCGATACCGAGCGCGTCGGAGAGCTCGTCCAGGAAGGAGCGGACCGTCTTGGTGACCCGCACCGGGAACTTGTGCCGGCCCAGCCGGCCCACGGCCTCGCACAGCTCGGTGATCGCGTTGTCGTTGTTGGTCATCGATCCGTGGCCGGCGGTGCCGTCCACGGTCAGCCGCATCCAGTGCATGCCCTTCTGGGCCGTCTCGATCAGATACAGCCGCAGGTCCTCGTTGACCGTGAAGGAGAACCCACCGACCTCGCCGATGGCCTCGGTGACCCCCTCGAAGAGGTCGGCGTGGTTGTCGACCAGGTGCCGGGCCCCGTAGACGCCGCCCGCCTCCTCGTCCGCCAGGAAGGCCAGCACGATGTCACGGGGCGGCTTGCGCCCGGTACGCATCCGGTCCCGCACGACCGCCAGCGTCATCGCGTCCATGTCCTTCATGTCGACGGCACCGCGCCCCCACACGCAGCCGTCGGCGATCTCCCCGGAGAACGGGTGCCGCGTCCAGTCGTCGGCGTTGGCCGGCACCACGTCGGTGTGCCCGTGGATCAGCAGGGCGGGGCGGGAGGGGTCCTCGCCCGTGATCCGTGCCACGGTCGAGGCGCGGCCCGGCCGGGACTCGATGATCTGCGGCTCCAGCCCGACCTCGGCCAGCTTCTCGGCGACGTACTCCGCCGCCGCCCGCTCCCCGGGGCCCTCGTTGTTGCCGTAATTGCTGGTGTCGATCCGGATCAGTTCGCGGCAGAGATCGACGACCTCGCTCTCGGCGGTAGCGGCACTCGCGGTCGCGGCGCTATCGGCACTCACACTGCCTCCTCTTCTCGCAGGTAGACCCCCATCCTCCCGCCCGCACCCCGGCACCCCAAGGGGCGGGTGATCGCAGTCCTCATCGGGTGCTAAGGTTTAACCCGTCGCAAGGCCTCCCACCGGCCCCGCGACACACCCGGTCGGGGTGGCGGAATGGCAGACGCGCTAGCTTGAGGTGCTAGTGCCCTTTACAGGGCGTGGGGGTTCAAGTCCCCCTCCCGACACACACATACGTACACGCGGCGGCAGGTCGTGACTGAAAAGGTCACCGATCTGTCGCCGCGAGTCGTTTGTGAGGGCGCCGGGCGAAGGCTTCGTAGCGGGGCCGATCATGGGCTCCGGCTCCGCTGCCGACACAGCGCCCTGGCCCTGAACGCCCGAACCCCCGCCCCCTGGTCGACCGGCCCGGCCCTCGGCATGGGGCAGCCCCCGAGAGCCGGGCTCAACCCGCGTGGAGGCTCACACGGAGGCCTGGTCGCTGTCCTTCAGGGCGCCCCAGCCGTGCCAGCGGTCCACCTCGATCCAGGCGCTGACGCGGGCGCGGACCCGGTCGGGGTAGGGGTTGCCGGTGTAGTGGGTGGCGATGCGGTCGATGTCGGCCAGCCCTTGGTCGTCGTACGTCTCGATGACGCGTCCGATGAGGGTGACGTGCGTGTACCAGTTGTCGCCGTCGAGGACGGTGAGGGTCACGCGCGGGTCGCGCTGCAGGTGCTTGAGGCGGACCCGGCCCTCGTCGAGGTTGATCAGTGCACGGCCGTCCTCCCAGACGTACCAGGTGGGCGTGGAGACCGGTGTGCCGTCCGAACGCAAGGTGGCCATCACGCACGGGTTGGGGCGGCGCAGCAGTTCCACGGCCTCGGTCGGCAGTGGGGGCTTTGACACGGTGGGCCTCCGTATCTCGCACTTCCTAGGGTCACAAAAAGCCTCTCAGACAGCGGACTGCCCCTCACGGCCGACCCGGCGGCGAGCCCGGGTCCGGCGGGTCCGGCCACCGACGTCGTGCCCGGAAGCGGTCGGTGGCCTTCGCGTTCGGCCTGCAGCGTCGGTGCGTACGCGGCGGCGGTTCTGGGATCGGGGCCCGTGTCGGCCGGTGCGGGAGACGGTGGTCGGCCCCGGTCGAGGTGGTGCCGGATCAGCGGGTGGTGTAACCCCCGTTGGGGAACATGGTCTGGCCGGTGAACCACCAGCCCTCGGTGGCCAGGAACCGGATCACCGGGACGATGTCCTCGATGTGTGTGAGCTGGTTGCCCATGGCCTGCGAGGCGTGGAACTCGGCTCGTTCCGGGGATTCCTGCGGGTAGAAGAAGGGGGTGTCCATCGGTCCCGGTGCCACGGTGTTGACGGAGATGTACCGGTCGGCGAACTCCTTGGCCGCAGCGCGCGTGAAGTGTTCCAGGGGCGCCTTGCCGCCCGCGTAGGTGGAGTAGCCGTCGGTGAAGGCCGCCAGCAGGGACGTACCCAGGCTGATGATCTTGCCGTGGTCGTTGAGGTTCCGTCCGGCCTCCTGGATGAAGAAGAACCCCGCCTTGGCGTTGATGCCGAACATGCGGTCGTACTCTTCCTCGCTGATCTCCAGGATCGGCTTGCGCAGCACCATTCCGGTGGTGTTCACCGCGATGTCCACTCCGCCGAAGGCGTCCTTCGCGGCGTCGAACAGCCGCCGTACGTCCGCGACCCGGGTCAGGTCGCCCTGGACGGAGACGGCCTGTCCTCCTGCGTCCTGGACATCCTTCACCGTCCGCTTTGCCTCGTCGTCCGACGTGTGGTAGTGGACCACGACTTTCGCTCCGTCCTGAGCGAAGGTCCTGCTCAGCAGCCCTCCCAGGTTCTTCTCGCCCCCGCCGATGACCGCGACCTTGCCCTGCAGCGTGCTCTCCGGCATCCCGTTCTCCCTCGCCTCATGGCCGACAGCCGCTCGACCGCCTTCCCATTGACACTAAAGGCACTTTTCGTGCATTTCGAACGGAAGGCTCGCGAGCAGCCTCGCCAACATCCGCGCAACGAGCCCGAAGGGTGCCCACCGGCTCCGCGTGGCCCCCGGAGTCCCAAGAACGTCAAACCGTCGACCGCCTGAGCACCGTCCGGGGAGACCTGGTCGGCGGAGGGGGCGCAGTTGCCGGGCACCCTGCGTACAGGATGCCCGGCTGCAGGTGACCGGGGTCCGGGCCCGGACCCCGGTCACGCTGTGTGGCCCTCACCCTCGGCAACGCCCCGGGGCGTCAAGGTCGACAGCACCGCTTCGCGCGGGCAGCACGAGGGCAGCAGTCACCTGTGCGTGGCTTCTCGCGCGGTGCGGGTCGCGGTGAGTGGTGCGACGACGCACGCGGTGGCGACGAGGATGCCGAAGGCGACTGTCAGGGCGGCGGTGTATCCGTGCACGGATGCCGCGGTCTGCGTGGCGTGGTGCGGTGCCGCCAGGTACGACGCCGTGGTGGTGGCTGCGACAGTGTTGAGCAGTGCGGTGCCGAGTGCGGCTCCGAGCTGCTGGGAGGCGTTATAGGCGGCGGACGCGGCTCCGATGTCCCGCGGACGCATGTTCGCGGTGGCCAGGCTGGCCGTCGGGGGCATGACGCAGCCGAGGCCGAGCCCGGTGAGTACCAGGGCGGGTGCCAGGTACTGCGGCAGGATGTCCGTGCTCTGCGGCGTCAGACGGGTCAGGATGAACATTCCGGCGGCCGCGGCCAGCAGGCCCGGCAGGATCAGCATTCCGGGTGCGACGCGGCCGTGCAGTCGGCCGGCGATGAGCGTGGAGCCGAGCAGGGCGGCCAGGGCGTTGATGAGCAGTGCCAGGCCCGCCTGGACCGGCGAGTAGCCGAGGACGGTCTGGGTGTAGTAGCTCATGAACAGGTAGAAGCCGAACATGGCGACAAACAGCAGGGTGATGGCGATGAGCGCACCGGCGCGGGCACGGTGCAGGAGCACGCGCATCGGGAGAAGCGGGCGGGGGGTCCGGACTTCGACGGCGGCGAACACGGCCAGCAGCAGGAATCCGCCGGTCAGCAGTGCCAGCACCTTCGGTGAGTCCCACCCGAGCGATTCAGCTTCGCTGAAGGCATAGACCACCGCTGCGAAGCCCGAGGCGCTGAGGAGCGCGCCGGCGACGTCGAGCGGTCCGTCGCCGCGCAGGGGGCGGTCCGGCTGCACCCGTGTGGCGCCGAGCAGGGCGAGCAGCGCGACGGGAACGTTGATGTAGAGGCACCATCGCCAGCTGGCGTACTCGGTCAGCAGTCCCCCGGCGACCAGACCCAGGGCCGATCCGGCGGCACCGACCGCGGCGAACACGCCGAAGGCCCGGCCGCGTTCGCGTGGTTCGGTGAAGGTGGTGCTCAGCAAGGACAGCCCGGCCGGGGCGAGTACTGCGGCGAAGACACCCTGCAGAGCCCTGGCCGCGAAGAGCAGTTCGGGGGTCGCGGCGGCCCCGCCCAGCGCGGAGGAGGCGGCGAAGCCGACGAGGCCGATCATGAACGTGCGCCGGTGGCCGAGGGCGCTGCTGACTCTGCCGCCGATCAGCAGCAGTCCGCCGAAGGCCAGCGCATAGGCGGTGACCGCCCATTGTCGGCTCGCGTCGGACATGCCGAGCGCGCTCTGTGCGGAGGGCAGCGCGATGTTCACGATCGTCCCGTCCAGGACGACGAGCAGTTGGGCCGCACTCACCACCAGCAGCGTCCACCACCGGCGCCGTGCGAAGGAGGGTCCTTCCGCGATGTCGCGGACCTCGACGGCGGGCTCAGCGCCGGGCGGTTCGATGTCTTGGTCATTCATGGATTCAAGTGTTTCGTTGAACCGACCCCGGAGACTTTTCGTCGCCTCCGGCCCATGGAACAGGGGCGGATGAGCGCACAACCTTCACGCCCCGGTTGAAGCCCGCGGTGAGAAGAAGACGAATAAGACGAAGAAAGGGTCACTCGCGGCGATGACTTTGGCGGGCCAGGAGTCTCCTTCGCGAACACCCGTGCCGGACGCCCGCCCGGGTCCGGCCCAGGCGCGTCACAGCGCGCGAACCGTGACAGGAGACCTTGTCCCTATGACTGATCCGGAGCTGACAGCGGACCGCAGCCGCGGGACCGGCGTCTGGCCCTTGATACACACTGAGCGAGCCGCGCTGGCGGCCGATCTGGAAGATCTGACCGACGACCAGTGGGCAGCACCGTCGCCGTGCACCGGTTTGACGGTGCGCGAGGTGCTGGCGCACGTGACCGCTGGCGCGAGCCTCAACGTCGTGAGCTGGCTGACGGGCGCCCGCCATCGCCATGCTGGGCGAGACGCTCGTGCAGGGAGAGGACATCCGGCGCCCACTGGGCATCCGCCACGACCACCCGGTCGAGGTCGTCACGCGGGTGGCCGAGTACTACCAGGGCTCGGACCTCGTGGTCGTCGCCCGAGTTCACCGACGAGATCCTCCAACTGCTCTGACCCCACGGGCACGGGCCCGGGTACGGGCGGCCGGGGACGGCCGAGGCGGGAAACGGCTTGTGGGTCGTTCACAGGCTCGGCAATGCTGCCCCGATGCTGACTTCCTTCGTCGCGTTCTTCGGCGCGGCATTTGTGATCGCCATGGTTCCGGGGCCCAGCACGGTGGTGATTCTGCGTCGGGCCGTGGTCGACGGCCGGCGCACCGGCACGGCCACCGTGCTGGGCAACGAGTGCGGTGTGCTGCTGTGGGGGCTTGCCGCGGCCTTCGGGCTGTCGGCCCTGCTGCTGGCCTCGCAGATCGCCTACGACGCCATACGGATCACCGGCGCCGCAGTGCTCGTCTGGATGGGGGCACGGGCGCTGTGGCGGGTGCGGCGACGCGCCCCGGAGCCGGTCGGGGAACCGGCGCAGACGGCGCCGGTGTCACAGCGGCGGGCGCTGTGGCAGGGGCTGGTCACCAACTTCGCCAACCCCAAGGCGGGCCTGTTCGCCGTCTCCTTCCTGCCGCAGTTCGTACCCGAGGGCGCACCCGTCCTGCCGATGCTGCTGGCCTTCTCGGTGATCTGGGCCGTGGTGGACCTGATCTGGTACCTCCCGCTGGTCTGGCTGGCCGGACGGGTCTCGGGGGTGCTTCGGCGACAGTCCGTACGGCGCCGGATGGAACAGATCTCCGGCACCGTCCTGGTCGGACTGGGGGTGCGGCTGGCCGTCGAGCCATGAGGCGGCGGCGGCCGGCCCCGCGCCGGGGCGTCGCGTCACGTCGCGGGTTTGCGGCCCCAGATGTGGACGGGGTCGCCGACCCGCATCCAGTTCCACAGGCGTTCCGCGTCCTCGAGGCGGAGGTTGACACAGCCGTGCGATCCGGGCGGGCTGTAGATGTTCTTGCTGGTGCCGTGCAGGGCCTGGCCGCCGCTGAAGTACTGGCTGAACGGCATCGGTTGGTTGTAGAGGGTCGAGTAGTCGTCCCGCACCCGCCGCTGGATCTTGAACCGGCCGGTACGCGTCTCGTATCCGCGCGCCCCGCTGCGGATGGGTACCGCGCGGACGACGACCTTGCGCCGCTTGAGCAGCCACATCACCTGGTGGGTCAGATCGAGGCAGGCCACACGCCCCTGCGTCGGCGGGCAGTGCTTGTCCGCCAGCAGTTTCTCCGGATGCCCGGCCGCCCAGCGCGCGTACAGGGCCCGGTAGGTGGCGGGGGAAGCGAAGCCGTCGGCGGGCAGAACGCCCTCCTGCTCCTGGAACTGCTGGATCGCGGCGCAGTCCTGCGGCGACTGCTTGCCGTCCACCGGGCGCCCCAGGAACTTCTCCACCTCCCGCTGTTGCGGGCCGGTCCTGGTCGAGCACGGCGCCGCGGATCTGTCCGGGCCCTCCCCCGTCCGGCGTCCCGGCTCCGCGGGCGGGTGGGCCGCCGCCGCGTCCCGCACGGGCGGGGCGAGTGCCTGGGCGGGTGCGACCTCGGTGACTGCGAGCAGCAACAGCAGGGTGAGGGCGGGCAACTGGGCCTTGCGCGGTGAGAGCAGGAAATTGTTCGCTGGCATGCCCGGGCATCTGCCCGGGATGTCGCGGATGCACCAGGGAATGGGGCGGATTCACCTGAGCGCCACACATCGGTTCTCCGGCCTCGCATCGGTTCTCCGGCCACGCCGCACCGCTCGCCCCTCCCCTCCTGCTGCCCCGGCACCGGCCGCCCTCTCCCCCGCTCCGGGGGCGGGTGTGCCGGTGCCGGGGGCGGGGGCGCGCGGTGCAGCGTGCCGGCCCGGCGAGGCGTCAGTCCGTCAGCGTGGCCGGGTCGCTGACGCCCGCCTCACCGGTCTCGACGTGGCCGGCGAGGCGGCGCCGCCAGTCGGCGTGGGTGTCGGAGGTGACGGTCAGGTCGTACCAGCGCTTGCTCTCCCGCAGGCTCACCGCGCGGACGACCGTGGCTCCGGCGCGCACCTTGTGGGTCTGCTCGGCGCCGCCGTAGGCGTTGGTCACCGTCAGGGCGCAGTCGCTCTTCCCCGTGTTGGTCAAGGTCAGCTCGATGTCGCCGCTCTTGGCGAGGTGGCGTGCCGCCACCTCGGGGCCCGCCTGCTTGCCCGGGCCCTTGAAGGTGCGCAGGAAGCCGTTCGGACCGTGCGCCGTCAGGTCGTAGCTGCCGTCGGAGTAGGCGGTGTTCCAGGTGTCGGAGAGCTGTTCGCCCGCCCCGGTGCTGTAGGTCCAGGGGCCGTCGGTGCGGTTGGCCGAGGTGACCAGGAAGAACGCTCCCGCGGACTTGCCGCCGCTGAAGGTGAGGGTGAATTTCCCGTCGGCCGGTCGAGCCGCGCCGTCCACCAGCGGTGCGTACGGCAGCGGGCGGGTGGGCCGGGAGCCCGCCTCCTGCTTGGGCAGCGCCGGTTTGGCCGGCGGCTTGGGCACATAGCTGTCATGCCGCTCGTTGTCCGGCGGCTCGTAGGCGTCGGTGTCCGGGAGGTCGGCCGGGTCGGTGTCCTTGAGGGTGAAGTCGAACGCCGAGGTGAGGTCGCCGCACAAGGCGCGCCGCCAGGGCGAGATATGCGGCTCATGCACGCCGAAGCGGCGCTCCATGAAGCGGATGAGGGAGGTGTGGTCGAACAGTTCGGAGCACACATAGCCGCCGGTGCTCCAGGGGGAGACGACCAGCATGGGCACGCGCTGGCCGAAGCCGTAGGGCCCGGGCGCGTAGCCGGCCACGCCGCCCTTGTAGTGGTCGGGCGCGGTGTCCACGGTGGACCTGCCCTGGGCCGCGGAGGCCGGCGGGTAGGGCGGGACGACGTGGTCGAAGTAGCCGTCGTTCTCGTCGTAGGTGATGAACAGCGCCGTCTTCGCCCACACCTCGGGGTTGGAGGTGAGCGCGTCCAGTACCTGGGAGATGTACCAGGCCCCGTAGTTGGCGGGGAAGTTGGGGTGCTCGGTGAAGGCCTCGGGCGCCGCGATCCAGGAGATCTGCGGCAGCTTGCCCGCCTTGACGTCGGCCTTGAGGTGGTCGAAGAAGCCGTCGCCCTTCTTGGCGTCGGTGCCGGTGCGGGCCTTGTCGTGGAGCGGGTCGCCGGGCTCGGCGTCGCGGTACTTGTTGAAGTACAGCAGTGAGTTGTCGCCGTAGTTGCCCCGGTAGGCGTCCTCGATCCATCCCCAGCTGCCGTCGGCGTCCAGGCCGTCGCCGATGTCCTGGTAGATCTTCCAGGAGACGCCGGCCTGCTCCAGCCGCTCCGGGTAGGTCGTCCAGCCGTACCCGGCCTCCTCGTTGCCCAGGACGGGGCCGCCGCCCTCGCCGTCGTTGCCGGAGTAGCCGCTCCACATGTAGTACCGGTTGGGGTCGGTGGCCCCGATCATCGAGCAGTGGTAGGCGTCGCAGACGGTGAAGGCGTCGGCGAGCGCGTAGTGGAAGGGGATGTCCTTCCGGGTCAGATACGCCATGGTGCCGGTGCCCTTGGCGGGGATCCACTGGTCGTACTTGCCCTCGTGCCACGCCTGGTGACCACCGGCCCAGTCGTGGTTGAGGCCCGCGATGAACTGCATGCCCAGGTTCTCGGCGTCGGGGTGGTAGGGCAGCACGTCCTTGTTGCCGTCGGACTGCTGCCAGACCGTCCGCTCGCCCGTCGGAGCGGCCGGACGCGGGTCACCGAAGCCGCGGACGCCCTTCAGCGTGCCGAAGTAGTGGTCGAAGGACCGGTTCTCCTGCATCAGCACGACGATGTGCTCGACATCGTCGATCGTGCCGGACCGGCGGGCCGCGGGGATGGCGGCGGCCCGCTCGATGCTGCCGGTCAGGGCCGAGAAGCCCGCGGTCGCGCCGGCTATCTGCAGGAACCGGCGCCGGTTGAGTTCTGGCATGGGTCTGCTGACCTCACAGGGCGTGTTCGGAAACGTCGGACCGGCAGAGTCTGTCAAGAACACCGCACCCATGGAAGGCCACCTGTATGAACAAGTTGGCAACATCTGGGGACAGACCCAGACGCGAATATCACTGCTACCAGCGGAGACGCCAACAGGAAGTGGGGCGAGAGTCGTCGCACTGCGTTCTCTTACCGGCGGAAACCGGCACAGTGACCACCGCCACACGCCATCGGCGCGGAAACGGGGCACTCCGACACCTGCCCGGTCGAAGCGGCCGAGACCTCGCAAGGGCGGACGATGATGCGGTGAGGGAGCCACGATGAACGAGGAGGCGGATGTGTCCCACGACGAGCGGGCACCGCGCGCCCAGGGCAGGTGGGCGCGGGCACGGCAGTGGCTGGCGCGCGCCAGGGGGTCGGCGGGATACGAACGCAACACCCTGGAGATCATCGGCAAGAGCGCCCTGGCGGCCTCCGCCTCCTGGTACGTGGCCCACGATCTGATGGCCGCCCAGTCTCCGGCGTTCGCCCCCTTCTCCGCCGTACTGATCATGCAGGTGACCATCTACCAGTCGCTGCTCCAGGCGCTCCGCTATCTCGGCGCCGTGTCCGCCGGGGTGTTCGTGCAGGCCGCGCTGGGCTTCCTGGCCGGGCCCGACCTGCTCACCTTCGTTCTGGTCGCACTGATCGCGATGACGATCGGGCGCTGGAGTCGGCTCGGCTCGCAGGGCTCACAGGTGGCGACCGCCGCGTTCTTCGCCTTCTCCACCTATGCCTCCGCCACCGGCAACGTCCAGCGGATCGAACAGCTCGGCCAGATCCTCGCGCTGGTCTGCATCGGCTGCGGGATCGGAGTCCTGATCAATCTCACCGTGCTGCCGCCGATGCGCTACCGCGGCGCCGAAGAGGGCATTCACGCCCTGGCCCACTCCCAATGCGACCTGATGAGCGACATGTATCCCGCGCTGCGCGAGGGTGACATGGACGAGGAGCGCACCCGCCACTGGCGGCAGCGCGCCGCGACACTGGGCCCACTGGTCACCCAGGCCCGCTCGGCACTGAACACCGCGGTGGAGAGCCGGTACTACAATCCCCGACGGCTGTTGCCCGGCCGTTGGGGGGAGGAGGATTTCTCCGGTTACACCGAACTCGTCGATGCACTGGAGCGCGTCACCTACCAGCTCTCGTCCATGGCCCGGACCCTGGACCAGTGGCCGCAGGAGGAGGACGGCGAGGAGTGCCGTGCGTTCCTTACGGACTACGCCGCGCTGTTGGAGGCGCTCGCCGAGATCACCCGACAGTTCGGCGAGGTCGAACAGCGACAGCTCGCCCAACAGTCCAAGGGGCTGTGCCAAGCAGCGGAGGCGGCACAGGAGAAACGGAAGGCCCTGGTCGAGAACGCCCGCGAGACCTCCCTGCCGCTGAGCGACCCGTCCCGCCCTTATGGCATCCTCCTCGCGGAGGCCACCCGGCTGATGGACGAGGCCCAGCACTCCTGCGACATCCTCCTGCATTCGGTGCGGGAAGCCGCACAGACCGGCGAACTGCAGGAGAAGACCGCCCGGTGAGCGGGCGAGGCCCTCGTCCCCCGGTCAGCGCCACAGGCTGTGGCGGACGGTCCTTGACCTCGCCTCCCGCTCGCTCAGTCCCGGTGCCTCCCACGCCTCCGATGGGATGGACGTGCCCCAACGGCCCGAAGAGCCGCCTGCCGCCAGGGGCGGCTTCCGCGGCGCGGCCCCGACCGGCCCGGCCTCGTCCGGCCCGGCGGTCGGCGGTGTCCGCTCGTCTGGGATGCTGAGGCGCCCGGCCGCACGGGGCGACGGGCCGACGGCCCTTGGCGAACCGGGGCACGCACTCAGCAAGGACAGCTTCATCCGTGTACGACATATCGCTCACCACGGCGGCGATGCTGTGTGCCGCGGCCGCACTGGCCGGCTGGATCGACGCCGTCGTGGGCGGCGGCGGCCTGCTGCAACTGCCGGCCCTGCTGATCGCCTTCCCGCAACTGCCGCCCGCGTACGCGCTGGGCACCAACAAGGCGGTCTCCGTGGTGGGCACCTCGGCCGCGGCGGTGACCTACACCCGTAAGGCGCCGGTGGACGTGCGGCTGGCGTGCCGGCTGGGAGTCGTCGCGGCGCTCGCCTCGGTCGGCGGGGCGTTCTTCGCCGCCGGGGTGGACAGCGCGGTGCTCCGGCCGCTGATCATCGTGCTGCTGCTGGCGGTCGCCGCGTTCGTGGTGCTCCGGCCGCACTTCGGTCACGCGCCGGGCGGGGTGGTCACCCGGGGCCGGGTGCTCGCGGCGTTCGCGGTGGCGGGGGCCGGTATCGGCTTCTACGACGGCCTGCTCGGCCCCGGCACGGGCACGTTCCTGGTCATCGCCCTGGTGGCACTGCTCAACATGGACATGGTCACTGCCTCGGCCACCACCAAGGTCGTCAACGTCTGCACCAACATCGGCGCCCTCGCCATGTTCATATGGCATGGCACGGTCCTGTGGAAGCTGGCTCCCGTCATGGCCCTGTGCAACATGACCGGCGCCTTCGTCGGCGCCCATATGGCACTCAAACGCGGCAGCGGCTTCGTGCGGGTCGTCCTCCTGGTCACCGTCGCCGCTCTGGTCGGCAAGCTGGCCTACGACCAGTGGGTGGCCGGCAGCTGAGCCACCGGCCGCCGATTCGGAGGGGCGGGGTCAGCGCGGGAAGAAGGCGCTGTCGCCGCCGAGCTGGACCCCGAGGTAGTAGGTATCGGCCGCGTTGCGGCAGTTGCGGTTGCGCTGCGCGTCCGTGAATTCGTGGTCGCAGATCCGCCGCAGTTCGGTGCGGAAGCGGCCGTCGATCCAGTTCTTCGTCCGACGGGTCGGGTCCAGCTTCAGCTTTCCGTTGCCGCCGTAGTTGCGGTAGCCGAAGTCGTGCTGGACGCAGACGGGCCGGAAGACCTTGCTGTAGGGGAACTGCCCGGTCGGTACGGAGCAGCCGTCGGTGGTCCAGTCGAAGGGCGGACGGTGCGGGGCCTCGGCGAACTGTCGGTAGGTGAGCTTCATCAGCCGGTCGGCCTCGGCGCGGACCGACGGCTGGGCCGGGTCGGCGCTCGCGGGCACCCGGTCGGCCGCCGCCCGGGTGGCCGCCTCGGCGGTGTCCGGGACGGCGAGGCCGCCCAACGTCGCGGATGCGGCGAGCACTCCGGCGGCCAGCGTGGTCGGAAACGTGGTCGGGAACAGTGCGCGCATCGTGACCCCCAGGTCTCGGCTCGGAGCGCTGCCGGCCTGTCAACGAGCCGCACCGGTCCTCCGGTACGCTGCTTCGCTCCTGTGAGGGAAACGCCGGGGTCGACGGCCGCCGGGAGCCCACCGCCGTGCCCGCCTGCCCGTCCGGCAGCGAAGTGGTGGGGGGCGGTGCCGGTTCGGCGACGGGCCGTGCGGTCCGGGGCTACCGCAGCGCGGCGTCGACCAGCCCGCGCAGCTCTTCGTCCGGCACCTCGCCGCCGTTCACCAGCCGGTCGAAGACCAGCCCGTCCACACAGGCCAGCAGTGTGAGGGTGCGCTCCTCGGCGTCCGCGACCCGGTGGCCGGACAGGAACGCGCGCACCACGTCCCGGGCGGCGTTCTCGCGCGGCAGGAGGATCTCGCGCAGCTCGGGGTGGTGGACGCTCTCGACCGTGCACGCGTAGCGGGCGAGGGTGCGGCGGCGCCCCTCGCCCGTCAGCCGCCGCCGCACGAACCCGGCCAGCGCCGCGGTCAGTTCGCCGGCGTCCCGCGGGGCGGCCAGTCGGCGCCCCGCCGCCTCCAGCTCCGCCTGGTCGCGGGCGACCAGGCGGGTGACGAGCGCGGTCAACAGGGCCTGGCGGGTCCGGTAGTACGCGGAGGTGGTGCCGGGCGGCAGCCGGGCTGCCCGGTCGACGGCACGGTGGGTCAGACCCCGCATCCCGGCCTCGGCCAGTACCTCGACGGCCGCGTCCGCGAGCACGGTGCGGCGGTTGCTCTCTTGGCGCACCCCCCATTTCTACACCTGTAGAGACGCTTCTGTAGCCTCTTCTACACCTGTAGAAAGAGGAGGGGTCGGCATGGGACGCTGCGCGGTCGTCGTCGGCGGCGGCATCGGCGGATTGGCCGCCGCCGTCGGACTGCGGCGGATCGGCTGGGAGGTGACGGTCGTCGAGCGCGCCCCCGTGCTCGACGACGCGGGCGCGGGCATCTCCTTGCACGCCAACGGCATACGCGCGCTGGAGGCACTCGGCGTCGGCGCCCCGGTACGCGAGACGGCCAGGGCCCAGTACTCCGGAGGCACCCGCACCCCGGGCGGCCGCTGGCTGGCCCGGATGGACGGGGCGGCGCTGGAGCGCGAACTGGGCACACCGATCGTCGGCGTACCGCGCGCCGCACTGCACCGGGCGCTGCGCGACGCCCTGCCGTCCGGCGCGCTGGTGACCGGCGAGGAAGTGCTGACGGTGGAGGACGACCCGGACCACGACCGGGTACGGGTGCCGCTCGGCGACACCGTACTGGAGTCGGACCTGGTGGTGGCCGCCGACGGGATCGGCAGCCGGCTGCGCGGCCGGCTCTTCCCACGGCACCCCGGTCCGCGCTACAGCGGCTCGACCGTCGTACGCGCCATCACCGCAGAGCCCGTCGACGCGGGCACCGACTTCGAGCTGACCTGGGGCGCCGGAGCGGAGTTCGGACACATCGCGTTCGCCGACGGCCGGGCCGAATGGCACGCGGTCCTCACCGCGCCGCCCGGCCTGCGCCACCGGGACACCCTCGCCGTACTGCGCCGCCGCTTCGACGGCTGGCACGACCCGATCCCCGAGCTGCTGGAGGCCACCCGGCCCGAGGCCGTACTGCACCACGACGTCCACGAACTGGCCACGCCCCTGCCCCGCTTCGCCGTGGGCCGGATCGCGCTGCTCGGTGACGCGGCCCACGCCATGACACCCAATCTGGGGCAGGGCGCGTGCCAGGCGTTGGAGGACGCCGCCGTGCTGGCCGCCGCGCTCGCCACGGCGCCGCCCGTCGGTGCCGGGCTGGCCCGCTACGACGCCGAACGGCGCCCCCGCAGCCAGGCGGTCGCCCGCGCCGCGCGGCAGGCGGGCCGGTTGGGCGCGCAGCTGTCCCATCCCGTGGCCGTCGCGCTGCGCAACACGGCGATGCGCCTCGCCCCTTCGGGGGTGACGCTGCGTGCCGTGCTGCGGCACGCCGACTGGCAGCCGCCCGCACTCGGCTGACCGGACGGGGTGCGGGGTCGCGGATACGGCCGAACCGCTCGGCCCGCGAGGGGCGAGCGGTTCGGCGGAGCGAGGGCGGGTGTGTCAGATGAGGCCCAGGAAGTCGAATCCCAGCAGCCCCTTGCCGTCGCCGAGCTCCAGCAGCCGGGGAAGGCCCGAAGACTCGGCAGCCGGCGCCGGGGCGGAAGCACTCGTCCCCCGGCCGTCGGACGGGGCGGCCTGGGCAACCCCGCACAGCGGGACCAGAGCGGTCACCGTGAGAGCGGCGATGGTGGTGGCGGTGCGGGACAGGTGGGGAAAGCGAGGCATGGGAACTCCTTCGGTTCGACAGGCCCGTGTCCGGCACATCAGGCCGAACGCGGCGGTAGCGGTGATCGAGCTTCCCTCCCCCAGCCTCCGGCCGCAGGAGCCCTCGGCTGTCCTACCGGGGGCGTTGTCGACGTTGCGGCGGGCTTCCTCCTGCCACCACGACGGCCCGAGCCGGTGGGGACCACCCGGCTGGAGGCTCGGGGTACTTCGACGGCCGTAACCAGGACGTTCGACTGACCCGCCGGACACGACCTGACTGCGGGCGCTGACTCCACGCTGCACGGGGTGGCCGGGCCGCGCGCGCGGAATTGCGCCGATCAGGGCACGCGCCCCTCGTGCCGACCGGCCGCAGGTTGACGGGATCCGACGGACCCGGACCGCTCGCTGTCAGCGGCCCGCGCGGGCGGCGGCCCAGCGGCGCACCCCGAAGACGCAGGCGCCCAGGAGCAGGACGGCGGCGCCCTGGAGGACGGACGACAGCGGCAGCGCGCACGCCAGGGCCAGACAGCCGGCCAGTCCGAGCGCGGGTACCACCCTGGGCGGGCGGCCCTCCTGGGGAGTGAGCGTCCACGCGGAGGCGTTGGCGACGGCGTAGTAGAGGAGCACACCGAAGGAGGAGAAGCCGATCGCGCCGCGTACATCGGCGGTCGCCGCGACGACCGCCACCACGGCGCCGACCACGAGCTCGGCCCGGTGCGGCACCCCGGTGCGGGGGTGGACCGCAGCCAGCAGGGGCGGCAGATGGCGGTCGCGGGCCATGGCGAGCGTGGTGCGGGAGACGCCGAGGACGAGGGCGAGCAGCGAGCCGAGCGCGGCGACGGCGGCTCCCACCCGCACCACCGGCACCAGCCAGTCGGCGCCCGCCGCGCGCGCGGCGTCGGCGAGCGGCGCGGTGGCGTCCGACAGCCGCGCGGGGCCCAGCACGGCCAGCGCCGCGCCCGCGACGGCCGCGTAGACGAGCAGGGTGAGGCAGAGGGCGAGCGGGACGGCGAGCGGAATGGTGCGGCGCGGATCGCGCACCTCCTCCCCCAGCGTGGCGATCCGGGCGTACCCGGCGAAGGCGAAGAACAGCAGCCCGGCCGCCTGCAGGACGCCGCCCGCCGACACGTCGCCGCCCGGCGCCAGCCGGTCGGCCGCCGCGCCGCCGGCGGTGGAGGCGGCGACCACCACGGCGGCGAGGACCGCCAGCACCACCGCGACGATCGCCCGGGTCAGCCAGGCCGTCTTCTGCACGCCCGCGTAGTTGACGGCGGTCAGCGCCACCACCGCGGCGACCGCGACGGCGTGCGCCTGCGAGGGCCACACATAGGAGCCGACGGTCAACGCCATCGCGGCGCACGAGGCGGTCTTGCCGACGACGAACGCCCACCCCGCCAGATACCCCCAGAATTCCCCCAGCCGCTCCCGTCCGTAGACATAGGTGCCGCCGGAGGTCGGATACCGTGCCGCAAGCCGCGCGGAGGACGTCGCGTTGCAGTAGGCGACGACGGCCGCCAGCGCGAGAGCGGGCAGCAGCCCGGACCCGGCGGCGCGGGCGGCGGGTGCCAGGGCCGCGAAGATCCCGGCGCCGAGCATGGCGCCGAGGCCGATGACGACGGCGTCCGGTACGCCGAGTCGCCTTTGCAACTCGTCCGGGACTCCCTGGGTCCCCGACGGCAACCGTGGCATTGCGTTCCCCTCCCTGTGCGGACGCTCGGCGTCGGACCTTAGCCGAGCAAGGTTGCGGGTTCCCGTCCCGAGCAGGGGGTGCCCCCCGGCTGTTCGCCGCAGGCCGCGGGCGAGTGGGGGGGTTGCGCGCGCCCACGCGGCGGAGCCGCACATGAACCCGGCCCCGCGCCCCTGAGCCGCGCCCCGCTACGCCGCGCCGGCCGGAAAGTGGGGGATCTCCTCGGGGTGCAGCTCCGGGCGGATGCGCCTCGCCTGGACGGGGTGGCGCCAGCGGCCCTGGTCGAAGGCGACGTCGGCCTCGAACTCGACGACGTGCTCGGGGCTCACACAGCGGTGGTCGAGGATGTCGCGGGTGCCCCAACCCGAGTGGAAGCGGGCCTCGGCCCAGGGGTGGCCGGGTCCGGCGGGGGTGAGCAACGGTCCGAGCCGGCGGCGCAGGGTGCGGGTGACGGGGGCGCTCTGCGCCACCATGCGCAGCTCCCCCCGCGCGTCGTAGCGGCCCAGCAGCAGCACGTCCGGTGAGGTGACGGGCCCGGTGACCGCGCCGACGACGGCCTCGGCGGTGGCGCGGGCGCGCAGTTTGCGCCAGCCGCGTTCGCCGGGCCGGTAGGGCTGGCCCAGGCCCTTGACGACCATGCCCTCGACACCGACCGCGGCCCACGCCGGGTCGAGCCATTCGCCGGCCCGGTCCGGGTCGGTCGTCATCGGGCACAGCGCCCAGGGCGGCTGGAGGTCGCGGCGGGTGAAGACCTCCTCCAGCAGGGCGCGGCGCTCCCGGTAGGGGCGGGCCATGGTCACCTCGTCGCCGAGCTGGAGCAGGTCGAAGGCGATGAAGTGGGCGGGGTGGGCGGCGGCAGCGGCGGCCGCGCGGGGCCCGGTGCGCTGGGCCCGCGCCTGGAGCGCGGCGAAATCGACCGCGCCGTCCTCGATGACCACCAGTTCCCCGTCGAAGACCGCCTCCTCACCCAGTTCGGCGGCGGCCCGCAGGATGTCGGGGAAGCCGGGCCCGAGATCGGCGCCGCGGCGCGACTGGAGGTGGGGTGCGTGGGCGCGGGCGAAGAGCAGCACCCGGTAGCCGTCCCACTTGGCCTCGTAGGCCAGGCCGGCCGCGCGAGGCGTCCTCTCGACCGTGCGGGCCGTCATCGGGGAGAGGGGCGGGAAGAGCCGCCCGTCGTTCTCGCCCATACCTCACATATAGCGCGGAACGATCGGCCCCGCGACCGGACCTCGGGACCGCGGGAACGGCCGCCGGGGGGCGTGAAGGGGAGCTGCGGGCGCGGTTAAGAAATCCTCGATGGACCCTGGAGGCGCCGTACGGCACATTCGTCCCGGCGGTGCGCGCGGAAAACGCCGCCCCCACCCCGTTCCAGGGCACAGGGCCTACCGGCCCTGCTCCGCCCTGCCGTGGCGCGAGACGACAGGAGCCGTGCGTGAAGGCGCTGGTCAAGGAGAAGGCCGAGCCCGGACTGTGGCTGGCCGACGTGCCGGAGCCCCGGACCGGGCCCGGTGAGGTGCTGATCAAGGTGGAGCGGACCGGGATCTGCGGCACCGATCTGCATATCCGCGCCTGGGACGGCTGGGCCCGGCAGGCGGTGTCCGCGCCACTGGTGGTGGGGCACGAGTTCACCGGTGAGGTCGTGGAGACCGGCCGGGACGTGACCGACATCGAGCCCGGCGACCGGGTGAGCGGCGAGGGCCATCTGGTCTGCGGGAAGTGCCGCAACTGTCTGGCCGGGCGCCGCCATCTGTGCCGCGCCACGGTGGGGCTCGGTGTGGGTCGCGACGGCGCCTTCGCCGAGTACGTGGCGCTGCCCGCGCAGAACGTGTGGGTGCACCGCATCCCGGTGGACCCGGACATCGCGGCGATCTTCGACCCGTTCGGTAACGCCGTGCACACCGCGCTCTCCTTCCCGCTGGTCGGCGAGGACGTACTGATCACGGGCGCGGGTCCGATCGGGCTGATGGCGGTGGCGGTGGCCAAGCACGCCGGCGCCCGGAACGTCGTGGTCACCGACGTCAGCGAGGAGCGTCTGGAGCTGGCGCGCAAGGTCGGTGCCTCGCTCGCGATGAACGTCTCCGGCGCGAGCATCGCGGACGGTCAGCGGGCCCTGGGGCTGCGCGAGGGCTTCGACGTGGGTCTGGAGATGTCCGGCAACCCGGTCGCCCTGCGCGACATGCTCGCCAACATGACCCACGGCGGGAAGATCGCGATGCTCGGGCTGCCCGCCGAGGAGTTCGCCGTGGACTGGGCCCGGATCGTCACCTCGATGATCACGCTCAAGGGCATCTACGGCCGGGAGATGTTCGAGACCTGGTACGCGATGTCGGTACTGCTGGAGGGCGGTCTCGACCTCGGCCCGGTGATCACCGGCCGGTACGGCTACCGCGACTTCGACGCGGCCTTCGACGACGCGGCCGGCGGGCGCGGCGGCAAGGTCGTCCTCGACTGGACCAGCTGAGCCCCTCCCGATCTACCCCCTGGAGACCTGACAGCATGTTCGACTCCGTACGCGACGAGCTGCGCGCCACCCTCGACGAGATCACCGCGGCCGGGCTGCACAAACCGGAGCGGGTCATCGGCACCCCGCAGTCCGCCACCGTCGAGGTCACCGCGAGCGGTGGGCAGCCGCACCGGCAGGAGGTCCTCAACTTCTGCGCCAACAACTACCTGGGGCTGGCCGACCACCCCGAGGTGATCGCCGCGGCGCACGCGGCGCTGGACCGCTGGGGCTACGGGATGGCCTCGGTCCGCTTCATCTGCGGCACCCAGGAGGTGCACAAGGAGCTGGAGGCACGGCTGTCGGCCTTCCTGGGCCAGGAGGACACCATCCTCTACTCCTCCTGCTTCGACGCGAACGGCGGTGTGTTCGAGACGCTGCTCGGCGACCAGGACGCGGTGATCTCCGACGCGCTCAACCACGCCTCGATCATCGACGGTATCCGGCTGTCCAAGGCCCGCCGCTTCCGCTACGCCAACCGCGACATGGCCGACCTGGAGCAGCAGCTCAAGCAGGCCCAGGACGCCCGGCGGCGGCTGATCGTGACCGACGGCGTCTTCTCGATGGACGGCTATCTGGCGCCGCTGTCCGAGATCTGCGACCTGGCCGAGCGCTACGACGCGATGGTGATGGTCGACGATTCGCACGCGGTCGGCTTCGTCGGCGCGGGCGGACGCGGAACGCCGGAGCTGCACGGCGTCATGGACCGGGTGGACATCATCACCGGCACCCTCGGCAAGGCGCTGGGCGGTGCCTCGGGCGGCTATGTGGCCGCCCGGGCCGAAATCGTCGCGCTGCTGCGCCAGCGCTCGCGCCCGTATCTGTTCTCCAACACCCTGGCGCCGGTGATCGCGGCGGTCTCCCTCAAGGTGCTCGATCTGCTGGAGTCGGCCGGTGACCTGCGCGAGCAGCTGAAGGCCAACACCGAGCTGTTCCGCCGCCGGATGACCGAGGAGGGCTTCACGATCCTCCCCGGCGAGCACGCCATCGCGCCCGTCATGATCGGTGACGCGGCCGAGGCGGCGCGGATGGCGGAGCTGCTGCTGGAGCGGGGGATCTATGTGATCGGGTTCTCCTACCCGGTCGTACCCAAGGGGCAGGCACGGATCCGGGTGCAGTTGTCGGCTGCGCACTCCACCGAGGACGTGGACCGGGCGGTCGACGCGTTTGTCGCATCCCGGGCACAGCTCGCGAAGACGGCTGGGGGACAATCGGAAGCGTGATCGAAGCGCGGCGGCTGCACATCCTCCGTGCGGTGGCCGACCACCGCACGGTGACCGCCGCTGCCGCCGCGCTCTATCTGACGCCCTCGGCCGTCTCCCAGCAGCTGACGGCGCTGGAGCAGGAGACCGGCCACCGGCTGGTCGAACGCGGCACCAAGGGGGTGCGGCTCACCCCGGCCGGCGAGATCCTGCTCGCGCACACCAACCAGGTCCTCGCCCAGCTGGAGCGGGCGGAGGCGGAGCTGGCCGCGTACGGCTCGGGCGCGGCGGGCCGGGTGGACCTGGCCTCCTTCGCCACCGGCATCGGCCTGGTGGTGGCCCCCGCGCTCGCCCGGCTGTCCCGTACGGCCCCGGGAATCCGGGTGCGGGTCCAGGACGCGGAGGGCGATGCGAGCCTGCCGATGGTGCTGGACCGGGAGACGGATGTGGCGGTGGCCGTCGAGTACCGGGGGGCACCGAGCCCGGACGATCCCCGGCTGACGCGGGTACCGCTGTACGCCGAGCCGTTCGACGCGGTGGTGCCACAGGGCCACCGGCTGGCGGAGGCGGACCGGGTGCCGCTGAGCGAGCTGGCCAAGGACCCCTGGATCGGCCCCTTCCCCGGCAATCCGTGCCACGACGTGGTGGTGCTCGCCTGTGAACACGCGGGTTTCGAGCCGGGCATGGAGCACTTCTCCGACGACTTCAGCGCCGTCGTGGCGCTCGCCTCCGCCGGCGTGGGCGTGGCGCTGGTGCCGCGGTCGGCGCTGCTGGGCACCGATGTCGCCGGGGTCGCCGTCCATCCGGTGGAGGGTGTCGCCCCGACGCGGCGGGTCTTCGCCGCCGTACGGCGCGGGGCGGAGGAGCATCCGCTGATCAGCCCGGTGCTGGACGCCCTCACCGAGGCGGCGGCGTAGCGGCGCACCGCCCGCCGCCCCGCCGCCCGGTCGCGGCGCCGGCTATGAGGACCGCGCTGCCTCCCGCGCCACCTTGTCGGTCATGTCCGCCGTCTTCTCGGCAGGCGGCGGCTGCACGTCCACCTCGGTACCGAAGTCGGAGAGTTCGATGGTCGTCTTCACCTTCTGCTTCTCGCCGCCCTCCCTGCCGGAGGGCTGCGCCGTCAGCTCGACCTGCTGACGTCGCGTCACGCCCTTGTCGTCGATCCACAGTTCCACCGGCACGTCGTCGCCGAGCTGCTTGCGGAGCTTCTTCTGCTGGGCCGCGTCACCCTTCGCCAGTTCCTCCAGGTCGAGCTGCACCCGGTAGTGCGTGGTCCTCGTCCCGTCGATCTGTTCGGTGCCGAGCTTCTCGACGTCCTTCTCGGAGAGGGCTTCGGTGTAGCCGAGGGAGTCGGCGGGGTTGTTCAGCCCGGCGCCGCCACGGGTCTTGATCTCCTTCAGATCGACCTTCATCCAGCTCTTGCCGTCCGGCAGCTGGGACGCTGCCTTCTTCGGCAGCTGCTGATAGAGGGTCTGGTCGACAACGCGCTGGTCGATCCGTTCCTGCCCCTGCTGCAGTGTGATCTCGCTGGTGCCGTCCCGCAGATCGATGACGCCCTCTCCGGTGACGGACTTGCCCTGCGCACCGGACGTGGTCACCGTCATCTCGATGTCGGCTGTCCCGGCCTTGGAGGTCTTCTTGTCGGTGGCTTGTACGGCCTCGGCCGGAGACTGCCGCTTCGGGGAGTCGGAGGACGTCTTCTGCCCGTTGTCCGAGTCCTTGGAGTCGCTGTCGGCGCTGCCCGCGCAGCCGCTGAGCAGCACCGCGCCGAGCAGTAACCCCGCCGAACCGAGGGCCGCGCCCCGCGTGGTGAGGGAAGACCCGTTCACGTGCAACCACCCCTGTCTCTGGTGTGACAGTCGATCAATTCCCGACCCGAGTACCCCGGACCGTCGGTGGTATCCGCCTGCGAGACCCGCCTCGGAAGGGTGTCGTTGCCCCTCCAAGCGGAGTACGGGACGATACCGCTGATAAATACGAACGAATCGGGTGAAACCAAGCATGGCTGAGACGGCATCACACTCCCCGACCTCCACCGACTCCGGCCATCGCGGCAAAGCGGTCGGGATCTCCATCGCCGCCGCGGTCGGTGGGTTCCTCTTCGGATTCGACTCCTCCGTCATCAACGGCGCCGTCGGCGCTCTCTCGGGCCACTTCGAGCTGGGCGCGTTCCTGTCCGGATTCGTCGTCTCCATCGCCCTGCTCGGCTGCGCGGTCGGCGCCTGGTACGCGGGGCGGCTCGCCGACGGGTGGGGCCGGCGGAAGGTGATGCTGCTCGGCTCGGGCATGTTCGTCCTCAGCTCGGCCGGCTCGGCCTTCGCCTTCTCCGTGCCGGACCTGCTGCTGTGGCGGGTGGTCGGCGGCCTGGGCATCGGCATCGCCTCGGTCATCGCGCCCGCCTACATCTCCGAGGTGGCTCCCGCCTCGGGGCGCGGTGCGCTCGGCTCCCTCCAGCAACTGGCCATCACCATCGGTCAGCTGGTGGTGCTCAGCTCCAACAAGACGCTGGCGGGCGCGGCCGGCGGCTCGGCGAACGAGCTGTGGTTCGGGATGCCGGCGTGGCGCTGGATGTTCCTGGTCGGCGTCGTCCCGGCCGCCGTCTACGGGGTGCTGGCACTGCTGATCCCCGAGTCACCGCGCTATCTGGTGCTCACCGGCAAGTACGACCAGGCGGCCTCGGTACTGGGCCGGGTCAGCGGGGAGCGCGACCCGCGGGCCAAAGTCGAAGAGATCCGCAACACGCTGCGCAAGGAGCACCGCAGCAGCTTCAGCGACATCCGCGGCCCGCGGTTCGGGCTGCATCCGCTGGTGTGGGCGGGCATCATCATGGCCGCCTTCCAGCAGCTGGTCGGCATCAACGCGATCTTCTACTACTCGACGACGCTGTGGAAGTCGGTCGGCTTCAGCGAGTCCAACTCCTTCACCACGTCCGTCATCACGGCCGGGATCAACGTGGTGATGACCGTCGTCGCCATGCTGTTCATCGACCGCGCCGGCCGACGCAGGCTGCTGAACATCGGCTCCATCGGCATGTTCTGCGCCCTGGCGCTGACCGCGCTGGCCTTCTCGCACCAGCAGGGCAGCGGCGACGATGTGACGCTGCCGGACCCGTACGGGCCGATGGCGCTGGTCGGCGCGAACGCCTTCGTCGTCTTCTTCGCCCTGTCCTGGGGGCCGATCATGTGGGTGATGCTGGCGGAGATGTTCCCCAACCGGATGCGGGCG